>NZ_JBGGWB010000006.1 GCF_041321155.1 Sphingomonas sp. IW22
TGCGGGCTTTGTCGGCCATGCGACCGCCCACCGGCTGCTTGACCGCGGCGAACGGGTGATCGGCGTCGATATCGTCAACGACTATTATGATGTCGCGCTGAAGGAAGCACGGCTTGCGACATTTACGGATCGGAACGGCTTCGACTTTCACCGGATCGACATTGCCGACGCCGGCGCGATGGCGGTGCTGGTCCGGGACCATGAAGTCACCCGCGTCGTCCACCTCGCCGCACAGGCGGGTGTGCGGTACAGCATCGACAACCCCTTCGCCTATCAGCATTCGAACCTGGCCGGCCATCTATCGATTATGGAAGCGTGCCGTCACGCGCCGGGTTTCGAACATTTGGTCTATGCCTCCTCCAGCTCGGTTTACGGCGACCGGCCGATGGGCGGAGCGGGCTTCAGCGAGGATGAGGCAGCGACCAATCCCGTCTCGCTTTATGCCGCAACCAAGCGCGCGTGCGAGCTGATGAGCCAGTCCTATGCCCGGCTTTACGGCTTTCCGCAGACGGGGCTGCGCTTCTTCACCGTCTATGGCCCCTGGGGCCGGCCTGACATGGCCTATTTCGGCTTTACGCAAAAGATTATGCGGGGCGAGCCGATTGAGGTTTATGGCGAAGGCCGGATGGCGCGCGACTTCACCTATATCGACGATATCGTCGACGGGATCATCGGCGCGCTCGACCACCCGCCCGCCCCCGGCGGCCATCGGGTGCTGAATATCGGCGACAGCCACCCCGTCGGCCTGATGGAAATGATCGAAACGCTGGAACGCGCGATCGGCCGCGAAGCGATCAAGGTCATGTGTCCCATGCAGCCCGGCGACGTGACCGCCACTTATGCTGACGTCTCCCGCCTTCGCGAACTGACCGGATATCGGCCCAAAGTGATGCTCGAAGAAGGGCTTACACGCTTCGCCCAGTGGTATCACGACCACTATCGAACCGGCACACCCGGCTGAACGCTAACGCGCGGCCTGACGGCCGTGGGAAAAGTGATCGCGACATCGATGCTAGCGCAAGCTGCGCCGGGCAAGGGGTTCGCCTCGCCCGCCCACCATCGTCGCCATGCCGGAAAAAAGCGCATCCGCACCAAATTGGGACAAAAGTCCCACCCTAGAACAGGCGTGTCACGCAGGGGCGATCAATCAGCCTTTATCGCAAATCCTTAATGCATCATTAACACCCCTAGAACCTAAATCTTGGGGAAGGCAGAAGGATGTCGACGTTTACTATATCCTTTGGAATGAACGGTAGCCAGAATGCATGGTATCTTCGCACCGGACCGTCAGGATTTAGTCCTCTAAACATTGCCTTGCTTCCCGGCGACAAACCGGCGTTTGCCAACGTGTCCAAGCAGTTGGCCGTATCGTACACCATGGACGCGGTGGCGGGTGACCTGCTCTATGGCGCCCGGGTCGATACCGCGACCTCGCCCGACGGCAATGTGATCGATCTGATTCCCGACTGGAACAGCGTTAAGAATGTCCAGCTCGTTTCCGAGAGCGCCCAGAATTTCTATTTCGACGGCTTCGTCCATGTCGATGCGGCAGTCGGGCTGAACGACACCAACGGCAGCACCCTGGTCCTGAACGGCACCAAGCGCGGAAACATCATCACCGGCGCGGGCAGCGACGTGATCGATGTTCGTGTGGTCGAGGATCAGGACAGCATCTGGGTGACCACTTTCCGCATTAACACCGGCGGCGGCGACGACGTGGTCAGCTTCAAGCCGCTTGACATCGCGGGCGAGCTTGCCGCGGGCGATGCAACCTTTGTGCAGGCGGTCAACAAGCCCGGCCTGCCGCTGATTGCCACGGCCGAGGGCCGCACCACTTTCACCGCGCTTGGCAGCGGCAATGACCTGTTCCTAGGCTTCAACAGCGACGATCATATCGCCGGCCAGGTGGATAATGGCACTATTGACTCAGTTTTCCAGAATGCCCCGCCCAGCGGCGTTGCATATAGCATCGGCGGGTCGACCAGCTGCGGCCACCAGAGCCGGCTCTATCGTATCGACCTCGAAACTGGCGCGACCACGGTGGTAGGCGACGTCACGATCAAGACGGGTCTGGGTAAGAGCGGCAAGAATGTCGATGTTGAATCGCTGTCGCTCAATCCGATCGACGGGATGCTGTACGGATTCATCTCAAGCCCCGGCAACGTGACTGGCCTTATCAAAGTGGACCCGCTGACCGCAGAAACGACCTATATTGGCGGCCATGTCCGCCAATATAAATCGGAGACGCAGGACTTTGCCTTCGGGACCGATGGCAAGCTCTATCTGGCGTCGGAAGGCGACCTTGTTTCCGTAGAAATCGCTACCGGCGCCTTTACGATCATCGGCAACAATACGCTGAATAAGAAGATTGGCGGCCTGGCGTTCGATCCTATCACCGGAAAGCTGTTTGGCCTCGCCGACGTGGGCTGGAAAACATATCTGGTCGAAATCGACAAATCGAACGGAAATATGGTCGAGGCGACCCAAATCCGCAATCTGTCGGCGTTCACCAAGCTGGAAGGCGCGTCGTTTGACAGCGAAGGGACGTTGTGGGCGCTAGATCGCCTGTCGGGCAAGCTTGTGACGATTGATACGGCGACGGGACTTGCCACCAAGGCGTCAAAGACGTTGGGCGTGTGGCACCAGACGGGCGACGGGTTCGAGGGTCTGGCGATCGACATTGCCCAGAAGAAAATGCTGGTCGACCTGAAGGCACAGGGCGGCGATCGCATCGTGACTGGCGAGGGGGCGGATCACGTCAACTATGCGGCCGGGGACGGCGTGGACGTCATCGCCGACTTCGACTTGGCAAACGATACGCTGCACATTGAAGGCTATAGCGCAAACCAGATCAAGATCGACGTCTTCAATGGCAATACTTTCATCCGATTCACGGACAATAGCACCGACGGATTTGTCGACAATGCGATGATCGAACTGTCAGGTGTAATCAACTTCGATCAATCGATGATTGTGTACAGTCTATCGACCGATTTTCCAATAATTGTATAACTTCTATTTCATGGACATTCAACGTATTATCCTGTTAGATTCGAGTTAATAATGCGTTAAAAAGGTTTTTTTATTCATTACTGACGTTAAAACTATGCGAAGCTGTGCTGCTTGAACAGGGTATAGTTTTTCAACACAATAAGGTTAACCACAATTTCAAAGCTCAAATGATAAAATGCTTAGGTAATTTTGATACCAAAATAGGATTTATGTAATGAGCGAAATTAATGATAATGGAGAGGAATATATAGATTATCCTATTACAAGGAGAGAAGCACGGGAGTTCTTGTTTTTGATTCAAGAAGTTGTTGCTTGCCAGATTAATTTAAGGGCCACACTCATTGGCGGTGATCCAAATAGTCCGTTCTTAATGTCGGCAGAGTCTGCGATCAATATATCCAAAAAACTGCAAGATATTGTAGACAAAATGATCAAGCCCTAAAATGTTGAAAGATTGCTCGCTAAGCCAACGCGTCTTCCTTGTCGTGAGGCACGAAGAAAATCATGCTAACTGACACCCAATCGATGGCTAAAGTACAAGGAAGGAAGAGCAGGTGAGACAGCCACGGTCTCGATCGTTCGGTAGCTCGACGCCAGAACCAAAGCGCCGGGAACGGCGATTCAAATAGAACCTCCAGTCAAGCTGCTAAACCGATAACGAAAAAGTCTGTCGCTTCCATGATGCGATATTTCCATGGAGCGGACTGGTTCACCAGAGGTTTGAGACTGACAACTTCCCCATTGATCTAACCTGTGATTCCGCGCTGGCATGAGCCGATACGGCCTGAACAATTTTAGTGGCGCGTGCTCGAACCACTGCTGCCCAACAAGCCACGAGGCGTGCCGCGCGTTGATGACCGAAGGACGCTGAACGGCATCTCCTGGGTCCTACATTCCGGCGCACCATGGCGTGACCTGCCCGAGCGCTACGGTCCGCGTACGACCTGCTACAATCGCTTCGTGCGATGGTGAAAAGGCAGGCTTGTGAAACCCCATTACCGCCGCCTACGACGGCCACATCCGGATGATCGACATCTCCTCTGTTCGCTCCACAGCAGGCCGCAACGGCAAAAAGGGGAGGCGGACGGGCAGATCGCCGAAGCACTGCTCGACCACCTGGGTCCGCGGACCATCGTGCTGGCCGACAAGGGCTATGACGCCGACCGCATCCGCGAGCAGATTTAGGATTAAGGCGCTGCCCCCAACATCCCGCCGAAAGGCAACCGCAAATGGAAGCCCTGCTTCAGCGAGCGCCTCTGCCGAGAGCGCAACCTGCTCGGACGGTTCTTCACCAAGCTGAAGCACTTCCGTCGTGTCGCCACCCGTTACGACAAGCTCCGCTGCCTTCCTCGCCACGGTCCGGCTCGCCTCGATGCGGCTCCGGGCTTAGCATCCACGCGCCTGCTCGGCCCAATGCCGGAACCTGACATAGACAGAGTTCCACTTGCCGTAATGCTTATGCATCTCGCGCCGGACAGCCGACCCGCAACACATGATATACCGTTGAGAATCGACGATTATTGCGTGCAGGGCGAACCGAGCGCCAGCACTCAGATGGCCGCAGCGGTCTGATTGCATGCCAGTCCGCATCCGACAATCCCGCAGCCCATGTCTGCTCTCCAAAGAGCAACCTTGGATCAAGAAGGGTCTTGAAAACCCCCCCTCTCAGCGCGACCTAAAATCATAGTTTACAAGTATGATCCTTCAAATCAAAAGGAAAGGTAGTACTTATGTATATTCCAATTAGCATTATGAATAAGAATGGTATTTCTTTTGTTGTTGCTATTGTAAACATAAAATTTTTATCAGGAAAAATAGAGTCTATTTTTATAATGAATTATTTAAAGAATGCTTTTAGTGGTATACCGATTGTTTTGGTAGCAAAGGATATTAATGGAAGAACAAAGTTTTTCGGTCGGTTACAAATCGTCAAACTTATAAGGTCTGAAAATTTTAATAAATCTACTTGGGTACGACACAATGTCCAATACTGATGTTTTACGCATTTTCTAGGTCGTGAACCCATAAAGCGAGCGGCTTGGGTAATTGGGAGGGCTGCGGCTCAGCCGTATTTAGCCCACAGGATCGCGGCAGCTACCAGTGCGCAGAAGATGGCGAAGAGCGCCATGAACACCCGAAATGGGAGAAGCAGGAGCAGATCGGACCAGTCGAACATGGCATGATGCTGCAGCAACTGCCGAGGCGTGCAATCGAGCGTCATCCGGCGGCGGCTTCCACGTCCGACCGGACTGTGATTCAGGCTCACCATGAGCCGATATGATCTGACCGACTTTGAGTGGCGCGTGATCGAGCCGCTGCTGCCGAACAAGCCACGAGGCGTGCCGCGTGTGAATGACCGCCGCGTGCTGAACGGCATCTTCTGGGTGCTGCGTTCCGGGGCACCGTGGCGCGACCTGCCGGAACGATACGGCCCGCGCACCACCTGCTACAACCGCTCGTGCGATGGCGAAAGGCGGGTGTGTGGGATCGGCTGATGGACGCCATCACCGCCGCGCATCAAGGCGATATCCAAATAATCGACAGCACATCCGTTCGCGCCCACCAGCAGGCCGCGACGGCAAAAAAGGGGGTGCGGATCACTGTCTCGGTCGATCACGCGGTGGGCTCACGACCAAGATCCACGTCGTTGTTGATGCGCAAGGCCTCCCGATCCGGCTCGGCCTGACCGCAGGACAGACACACGACGGGCAAATCGCCGATACGCTGCTCGACCACCTCGGCCCGCACACCATCGTGCTGGCCGACAAGGCCTATGACGCCGACCGCATCCGCGATTTGATCCAAGACCAAGGCGCCACGCCCAACATACCGCCGAAGAGCAACCGCAAGTGGAAGCCCTGCTTCAGCAAGCGGCTACCGCGAGCGCAACCTCATCGAGCGATTCTTCTCCAAGCTGAAGCACTTCCGCCGCGTTGCCACCCGCTATGACAAACTCGACGCCAACTTCCTCGCTATGGTCCAGCTTGCCTCAATGAGGCTGTGGCTCCGCGCTTACGAGTCTACGGCCTAGCTCGTTAGCTCTAATCGCTCAGCAACTTCAAGACCTACACCAACGGGTCTTTGGTATGAGGATAAAAGCCCTTTCATCTTTTTTTTCTATCGTTTATACTAGATATATGGATAGATCAATCGCTATCGTGGTGCTTGGCGCGCTTGCGCAGGCTACCCGGCTCGACACCTTTAAGCTGCTGGTGCGGCAGGAACCGCACGGTCTGGCCGCGGGTGAAATTGCACGCCAGCTCGACGTGCCGCAAAACACCATGTCGGCGCACCTTGGCATCCTGGCCCGGGCCGGTCTGGTCCATTCCGAACGGCAAAGCCGCTCGATCATCTACCGCGCCAATCTGGACGGCCTGCACGCGCTGACGCTTTTCCTGGTCAAGGACTGCTGCGCCGGCAACGCCAAGCTGTGCGCGCCGCTTGTCGCCGAACTCGCCCCCTGCTGTTGAAAGGACGCCTGCGTGGCCATCGATATCGTCATCTATCACAACCCCGATTGCGGCACGTCGCGCAACGCCCTTGGCCTGATCCGCAATACCGGGATCGAGCCGCACATTGTCGAATATCTGAAAACCCCGCCCTCGCGCGCAATGCTGGTCGACCTGATCGACCGCGCCGGCATCCGCCCCCGCGATCTGCTGCGTGAAAAGGGCACGCCTTATGCCGAACTGGGCCTGAGCGACATGTCGCTGTCCGACGACGCGCTTGTGGATGCGATGATGGCACATCCGATCCTCATCAACCGACCGCTGGTCGTCTCGCCGCTCGGCGTAAGGCTTTGCCGCCCCTCGGAAGCGGTGCTCGATCTGTTGCCGACGCAGCAGCTCGGCGCCTTCGCCAAGGAAGACGGCGAACAGGTTGTGGACGCGTCAGGTCAGCGCCTCGCCTGATGCTGCTTGCCGTTCTGATCTTCGTCGCCACGATCACGCTCGTCATCTGGCAACCCAAAGGCATCGGCATCGGGTGGAGCGCGGTGGGCGGTGCCGTCGTGGCGCTGCTGGCGGGTGTCGTTTCCCTGTCTGACGTGCCGGTGGTGTGGGACATCGTCTGGAACGCGACGGGTGCGTTTGTCGCGATCATCGTCATCAGCCTGCTGCTCGATGAAGCGGGCTATTTCGAATGGGCGGCGCTTCATGTCGCCCGCTGGGGCCGGGGCAATGGCAAATTGCTGTTCGCGCTCGTGGTGCTGCTGGGTGCGGCGGTATCGGCCCTGTTCGCCAATGACGGCGCGGCGCTGATCCTGACGCCCATCGTCATCGCCATGCTGCGGGCGCTTGGATACGGGCCCAAGGCGATGCTGGCATTCGTCATGGCCGCGGGCTTCATCGCTGATACCGCCAGTCTGCCGCTGGTCGTGTCGAACCTGGTCAACATCGTGTCCGCCAGCTTCTTCGGGATCGGCTTTGCCAAATATGCCGGTGTAATGGTGCCGGTCGATGTGGCGGCGATCGTAGCCACGCTGGTCGCGCTGCTGCTGTACTTTCGGCGGGACATACCGGGCGTTTATGACGTGGGGCAGCTCCGGCACCCTCGTGAAGCCGTTCGCGATCCGGCAACCTTCCGCGCCGGGTGGGTCGTGCTTGCACTGCTGCTCGCCGGCTTCTTCCTGCTCGAACCGCTGGGCGTTCCGGTCAGCGCGTTGGCAGCCGGCGGTGCGGTCCTGCTGCTGGTGGTCGCGGGACGGGGACAGGTGATCGAGACCCGCAAGGTGTTGCACGACGCGCCGTGGCAAGTCGTGATCTTCTCATTGGGCATGTATCTCGTCGTCTATGGCCTGCGGAATGCCGGCCTGACCGACCATCTGGCCATGCTGCTCGATCGCACCGCGCAAGGCGGGGTGTGGGGCGCGGCACTGGGGACCGGCATCATCGCGGCGGTCCTGTCGTCCGTAATGAACAACATGCCGACCGTGCTGGTGGGGGCGCTGTCGATCGACGCCACCAACGCCACGGGCGCGGTCAGGGAAGCGATGATCTATGCCAATGTGATCGGCTGCGATCTTGGTCCCAAGCTGACGCCCATCGGATCGCTCGCGACGCTGCTGTGGCTGCACGTCCTTGGCCAGAAGGGCATCCGGATCGGGTGGGGCTATTATTTCCGGGTCGGCGTCACCCTTACGGTGCCGGTCCTGCTCATCACACTGGCGGCGCTCGCGCTGCGAATTGGGATTGCCTGATGCCTTTGCGCGATTTGCCCGACCCCGACCATCTGCCCGCACTTGATCCCGCCTTTGCACACGTCCGGCCTGCGCTCGGCCTTGGCCCCGCCGAGCCGGCACCGCGCATCCTGCTGCTTTATGGAAGCTTGCGCGAACGATCGTTCTCGCGCCTCGCGGTCGAAGAAAGTGCGCGCCTGCTGCGCCTGTTCGGTGCCGAGACGCGGATATTCGACCCCTCTACGCTGCCGCTGCCCGATCAGGTGGCCGGCGATGACCATCCCGCCATTCACGAACTGCGCGAATTAGCGATGTGGTCGGAGGGTCAGGTATGGTGCAGCCCCGAACGACACGGTCAGATCACCGGCATCATGAAGATGCAGATCGACCATTTGCCGCTAGAAATGAAAGGACTGCGACCAACACAGGGCCGCACGCTAGCGGTGATGCAGGTGTCGGGCGGATCACAGTCGTTCAACGCGGTCAACACGCTGCGCCTGCTCGGCCGCTGGATGCGCATGTTCACGATCCCGAACCAGTCATCGGTCGCGATGGCTTATAAGGAGTTCGACGATGCGGGCCGCATGAAGCCGTCGAGCTATTATGATCGCATCGTGGACGTGATGGAGGAGCTGGTGCGCTTCACGGTGCTGCTGCGGCCGCATGCACAGCAACTTGTCGATCGTTATTCCGAACGAATAAGCCGGCGTGCAGATCAGCACCACAACAGTTTATCATGAATTACAATTACTCTTTAGCGTTGAATGCTTCACTTATAATAGATTATATTAATACTAGTAAGTGTAATTTGACCTAAAAGGTTTTTATTTCATTTGGTTATAGGGTTGGTACTTTATTAGTGCAATAAGTTATTTCGCTATAGTATTACTGTTTACAGGTTTTATTGCGTTTGTTTTAATTAAATAATAAATGTAAATGCATATTCTATTTTTAACGCAATGAGATTTAATGGTTCAACCTTGCCGATGCCTCGGGAAAGCAATAATAATCTTGCCACGCAGCTATCTGAGCTTTGCTCTGAATCTGCAACGCCGGCGCACGGAAACAACTACTTGCATCGCCTTATCGGTGTGACCAGAGCACCACTGACAATGCCGAACGCCCAACCCTTTCACCTGATTGCCGGCGGTGCCGGTTTCATCGGGTCGCACCTGTGCCGCACCCTTTTGGATCGCGGGGAACGGGTGTTGTGCGTCGACAATCTGCAAAGCGCATGGCCCGGCAACCTCGAAACACTGCGCGACCGGGCGGGGTTCGAATTCGTACAGGCCGACATCTCCGCCCCACTGCCTGCCGCCGTGACGCGTCGCACCGCCGCCGTCACGAATATCTGGAACCTGGCATGCGCCGCGTCGCCGCCGCGCTATCAGGCGGACCCCGAACATACGATGATGACCAATGTCGTCGGCACCGACCAGTTGCTCCGGCTGGCGGAGACCGCAGGCGCGCGGTTCCTGCTGACCTCGACCAGCGAGGTTTACGGCGACCCCGAACAGCATCCGCAGGTGGAGGCATATCGCGGGCGCGTGAACTGCACCGGCCCGCGCGCCTGCTATGACGAGGGCAAGCGCGCCGCCGAAACGCTGTCATTCGATTTCGGTCGGCTGAAGCGCGCCGACGTTCGCGTGGCGCGCATCTTCAACACCTATGGTCCGCACATGCAGGCTGATGACGGGCGCATCATCTCGAACGTGATAACCCAGATGCTGGGGGGTGATGCGATCACCGTCTATGGCGCGGGTACGCAGACGCGCAGCCTTTGCTATGTCGACGACATGGTCGCCGGACTGATCCGGCTGATGGAATCGGAGCAGGCGGGCGACGGTCCGGTCAATCTGGGCAACCCGGACGAACGGACGGTTCTGGAAATCGTGGCGACGATCGCCAGGGTTATCGGGATCGAGCCAAAGATCCTGTTTCAACCATTGCCGCAGGACGACCCGCTGCGCCGCCGGCCCGACATCACCCGCGCCCAGCAATTGCTGGGCTGGAACCCGTTGACTCCGGCCGAAACCGGCATTGCCCGCACGGTGGACCGGTTTCGCGGCACCCGGCAGCCGACGGCACTGCCGCCAAAGCGCCGCTGCCGAGATAAGCCAATTTTCCTACCCTCTTACCCAACAAAGCCTTTTTATAAGCCGCTCTAACCGATGGGATAGCTGCGCTCACCAAGAATCCAACCTAACGCTTTGTTTTTATTGCCGAAACAAGAATCGTGAAACAAATTTCCCATAAGTCAATGCTTAGCTTTTGCCTCGTATGTCGATAATCGGGGCGAAACTTGCCAAAACACGATGTTGCGCTGCAAAAAAGCGCTGTGATTGAGGTGGAGAAATGTTGTATCACACGATCCAGATACGGACAGATAGGGATGGCTAACATGGAAATGGAGGCGTTCCATCATAAATCATGGCGTGCGCGACCCAATATATCGCCAGCCACTGCATCGACGCTGAAATTCAGATCCGGACTTTGGCTTATTGGGCTGGATTTAACCAGTCTAATAATGGGCTTCGGCTTTGCCGCTTATATAAGAGGTGTGCTTTTAGGACCAATTGACTGGATTTGGCCTATTATTGCAATAGCTCCGATTTACTTTTTGATGGCATTGGGATTTGATGCTTATGATGCCAGCAATCTGTTAAAGGCCCGACATGGGGCAATGCGCGGTGCACGTGCGCTACTTGCGGCAGTCTGCACGCTGATTTTAGCAGCGTTCTGTCTAAAGGTGAGTGAGGAATTTCCTCGAGCACTAATGGCCTTGGGCACTACAGCATCATTGGTTTTACTGTTGATACTACGATATTTATTTGTTCGCAACATGAACTGGATTATTGGTGGAAATCCGTTTAACGTAGTGCTGCTACACGATGGCGCTTCACCATTGCCGACTGGCCATTTCACAACAGTACTTATAGCCGATGAACGGTTTGATCCTGACATACACGATCCTTTGATGTATGACCGATTAGCTCGTACAGTTTCAAGTGCTGATCGTGTAATCGTCGCGTGTGCTCCTGAAAAGAGAGCCGCTTGGGCGCATGTTTTAAAGGGAACAAACATCTTAGGCGAGATTTTCGTTCCTGAACTGCGTGATTTGGCCCCCCTTGGGGTTTCAGTCTGTGACCGTACACCCAGCGTAGTAGTAGCCGTCGCGCCGTTCGGTTTATATGACCGTGCCCTTAAACGTGCGTTCGATATATTTTTATCTGGTATCGCTCTGTTTATATTCTCGCCTTTATTAATACTGGTCAGTATTCTGATTAAGTTGGATACGCCCGGTCCCATCATATTTAAGCAGGTAAGAATTGGCTGCCGAAACGAAATGTTCCGCATTTGGAAGTTTCGAAGCATGAGAGTGGAGGGAAGTGACAGTTCAGGGCATCGCTCGGCTTCAAGAGATGATGACCGTATTACAACTATTGGTCGATTTTTAAGAAGCTCGAGTTTAGATGAACTTCCGCAGCTTTTTAACGTATTGAAGGGCGATATGAGCATCGTTGGCCCTCGACCTCATGCCCTAGGATCACGTGCTGCTGAAAAGCTTTTTTGGGAAGTAGATGGTCGTTATTGGCACCGACATTCGGTCAAGCCTGGGCTGACTGGGCTCGCCCAAGTTCGTGGTTTTCGTGGCGCAACACTAATTGAAGACGATTTGCGCAATCGTTTGCAGGCAGACTTGGAATATATAGAACATTGGACGATTTGGCGAGATATAAGAATTATCATCTTAACCTTTGGCGTTTTATCTCATCGCAATGCTTACTAGGCTGTAGACTCATAAGCGCGCAGCCACAGGCGTATTGAGGCGAGTTGGACCATGGCGAGGAAGTTGGCGGCGAGCTTGTCGTAACGGGTGGCGACCCGGCGGAAGTGCTTCAGCTTGGAGAAGAACCGCTCGGTCAGGTTCCGCTCGCGGTAGAGCCGCTTGCTGAAGCAGGGTTTCCACTTATGGTTGCGCTGGGGCGGGATGTTAGGCGTGGCACCCTTGGATCATCTCGCGGTGCGGCCGGCGTCATAAGCCTTGGCCGCCAGCACAACGGTGCGCGGGGCAAGATGATTGAGCAGCCGGTCGGCCATCTGGCCGTCATGGGTCTGTCCTACCGTCAGGGCGAGCCGGATTGGGGGCCCTGCGCGTCGACGACGACGTGGATCTTGGTCGTGAGCCCGCCGCGTGATCGACCGAGACAGTTATCTGCACCCCCCTTTTTGCCGTCGCGGCCTGCTGGTGGGCGCGAACGGGGGTGCTGCCGATCATCTGGATGGCGCCGTCATGGGCGGCGCTGATGGCGTCTATTAGACAATCCCATACGCCCGCTTTTCGCCATCGCACGAAGCGATTGTAGCAGGTGGTGCGCGGGCAGGTCGCGTCACGGAGCGCCGGAGCGTAGCACCCAGAAGACGCCGTTCAGCACACGGCAATCGTCGACGCGCGGGACGCCCCGAGGCTTGTTGGGTAGCAGCGGCTCGATCACGCGCCACTCGAAGTCGGTCAGGTCATATCGGCTCATGCCGGCGCTGAATCATGCACTGCCGCGTCAGGAAAGAGGCGACACCTACATCTGCCAGCGCTGAATCTCTCGATATCGCCGTACCAAGTTCAAGGGGAGCAGCGTCAACAGCGCCCAAGGCGGTAGCAGGAGCAGTGTAAACACAACAGCAAAGCCAAGAAGACCCCGTCAGATCGACCGAACCCATATCCAGCGCGGTCATCCCGGTGGCCCAGACGACAAGAAGCACCGGGGCCACTGACCAGATTCCAATCAGCGCTAAGCGCCATCGAGAGCGCGGAAGGAAGCCAAGCCCGGCTCCAATCGCCATCGCCCCCGCCGCCCATGCGACCAGCGTTGTCGTGCTCAGCCCATCCCACATGACCCAAGCCTACGATCGGCTTGCCAGCTCGACAACCATCCACGCAGATTTATGAGTTCACGACCTAAAGACTTATTTTAGACAAGCGACAATTCCTGTAATCACTGAAATGGTTTCCTGTGGATCCCGTATGCGAACGGTATCCATCCCCATGGTCTTGGCCGGGTAATCATTGCCCCCAGGAAAGATCGCATCGCCGATAAAGATCATGTCGCCAATCGCGATGCCGCTTTCGTCGGACAGCTTGTTAAGGCCATAAGCCTTGTCCACGCCCTCACGCGTGATATCGATCGAGGTCGCGCCGCCCATGTTGATCGAGAGGCCCGGCAGCCGTCCGCGCAGGTCGGCCTGAATAATCTTGCGCTTGGCAAAATCGGGATCCCAATGCTCTTTGGCGTTGATCGGTGCCTGCTGGCCCAGTGCCGAAAAGGTGATCTGACTGCCGCGATCCTCGATCCGTTCGCCCCATGTCTGTTCGGGAACGAAGCCCGTCGCTTCGAGCGAGGCGTCAAACGCGGCCAGAATCCGGGCCTTTGTCTCCTCATCGAACAATTCGGCATAGATCGCAGACCAGGCGCCCTGACGATGGGTATAAAGCTTGGTTCCCGTCGTTGGCATCAGCCACAGCCGGCTGCGATCAGCATGGTCGGGCAGGCGGCTCGCCACCTGCTTTTCGAACTGCGGCCAGTCACCGCCCGAAATGACCGCGACATGCGCAACGTCCAGCAATTCGGCCAGCGCTTGGCCCATCGGCTCGCCCAAGGGCTGCTTGCTTTCGGCCAGTGTGCCGTCAAGATCGAAGGCGATCAGTTGCTTCATCAGGGGAACACTCCATGGACGGGATCACGCAAGCCGGCCTGCATGCCTGAATGGTTGTCGAAGCGGTTGAAACAGTCAGTGCAGCCGCAGCCCGCACTGCTGCCCGACATTGCTGGACAGGATGCCGGGATGATCGTTCCAATGGCCCCTTTTGCGGTTTTCCGCCCTTCGCGTCCTTCCAAACCCCAAACACGGCGTAGTGCAAGCGCTTTGTGACGTAAGATGCCTCGTTTTTGACGATGAAGCGCTGTGTCGATCGGCGCATCATTGCAATGGCAGCGTCGAATGGGCATATATGGGGTCAAGGAGCGCACTCATGATTGCTGCTTTTCTGAACGATATCCGCGACCATGACATAATCGCCCCGCGCCGCATGGCGGAACGGCTGCGTGTGCCGGTATCTCAACTGGCGCGGCTTGCACGGGTCAATCGCAACACGATGACCGCCCGACCCGAAAGCCCGGCAGTGCAGGCTAAGCTGGGCGAGATCGCCCGCATCATCGCCGGGGCCGCGCAACTGACGGGCGATGAAGGCAAGGCGATCATCTGGTTCCGGCATCAACCCATTCCCGGTTTTGGCAAGACTGCCGAGGAACTGGTCGAACAGGGCCATGGCGTACTGGTGATCGAGGATTTAGAGCGCATGACCGATGGTGCCTATTCCTAAAGCTTGGCGCACAGCATCACCGCCTGACAGCAGGCGCAAGCGGGGCAACTTAGCATTGAACCCATGCCCTATCCCGTCCGCCCGCTCGACATTCAGGTCTGGCGCATGATCGCGCCCGCACATCAGCGCAGCCCCTTGTCGGGAGAAGGAGCGCGGCTGCATGGCGGGCGCTGGAATCTGAAGGGCTGGCCCGCGCATTATAGCGCGCTCGACCCCGTGACCGCTGTAGCCGAATATTATCAGGGGCTGGCGCGGCCGGGCGTGCTTGCCCCCTACCGGGTCGTGGCCGATCGCATCGCCGACCTGACTGACGGTCGCGGCAACGCCGCCGATCCGGCTGTCACCAAGGCGCTTGATGCCGAATGGAAGACGATCGCTCGCATCAACGGTCGGGTGCCGCCAAGCTGGGCGGTCGTACAACCGTTGGTGGCCGACGGCGTCCAGGGCGCGCTCGTCCCCTCACTTCAGAACCCGGGCGGCACCGCGCTGGTGCTATGGCATTGGGGCAACGGTGGCGCGCGCCTGACGCTTATCGACCCCGACCGGGCGCTGAGCGGATAGGTGTATGGGCGTCGACATGTCGGCATCCATACACCCCGCGCTCATCCCTTCATCGCATCGAGCAGCCGCTTCACGTCCTGCGACCGGCCACGCGGCAGGATCAGAATGTCGTCGCCGCTAGCCACGACGATCAGGTTGCTGACCCCCACCATCGCCACGCGCGCGCGGTCGGATCGAACCAGACAGCCATGGGTGTCGAGCATCACGACCTCGCCGTCGGTCGCATTGCCCTTGGCGTCGGTTTCGCTGAGCGCATGCAGGGCATCCCAGCTTCCGACATCGCTCCACCCCATTGCAACGGGGACCACAGCGACCCTGTCGGCGCGCTCCATCACGGCATAGTCGATCGAGTTCGAAGGAGACCCACCGAACGCCGCCGCTTCGGGGCGCACGCAGATACCGTCGCGATCCGCCCCCGCCATGGCACGCTTCGCCGCGTCAAGCATCGCCGGCGCGAATTCGGCCAACGCTGCCAGATAGGCATCAGCCCGGAACAGGAAGATGCCGCCATTCCACGCATGATCGCCTGCGGCGACCATTGCCTGTGCGGCCTCGAACGGCGGCTTTTCGACAAAGCGGGCGACGCGGTGCACGCCCTCGGCTAGCGGCTCGCCGACCTGGATATAGCCATAGCCCGTCTCGGGCGCGTCGGGGGTAATGCCGAACGTCACCAGCCAGCCATCCTCGACCAGCGGCAATGCGCGCCGGATTGCGGCGTGAAAGGCCGGAACATCGGCAATCACATGGTCGGACGGCATGACCAGCAGCGGCGCATTGCCACTGCCCGCCGCGACCGCCGCCAGTGCAATTGCGGGCGCGGTATTGCGCGCCATCGGCTCCAGCACAATCGTCTGAGCGGCGCAGCCCGCCTCGGCCAGCTGGGTGGCGACCTGATCGGCATGAGCGGTATTGGCGACCACGATCGGCGCGGCAAAGGCTTCTCCAGTGGCGCGCGCGGCCGTCAGTTGCAGCATCGTCTGGGCTGCGGTCAGGGCCAGAAATTGCTTGGGCCGCTCCGGTCGCGACATCGGCCACAGCCGCGTGCCGCTACCACCAGACAGAATAACGGGAACGATCGTCGAACTCGGCATGGGGGTGGCCTCCGTATTTGCGCCTCCCAAACGCAGAAATCCCGCTTGGTGCAAGCTGTTTACGCCTCGCACGGTCCAAATTGACAGGCAGACGCGTGATCGCGAACGCGCAATTCCTTAACAAGGAGTAAACGACAGGTCCGTAGGATTGCCGTCTGGCGTGCCCGCACCGGCCGCACGTAAGTCCTGACTGTCAGTGCGACGGGTCCCTGCCGTAGCCCCTCGCCGGATAGCGAGGCTGTATGATCAAGCGTTCACGGACATCGCCCGGCGGCTTGCGGGATTATCGTCGACACCGTGCGATGAGTAAGAATTGATGTCGATGCTGGATTTCCTGCGCCGAAAGCCCGCGCCGCCCCTCGAAGCGCTGGATTCGCTTGATACTCGTGCCGCCCCGCGCGAGCGCATCTGCATTCCGGTGACAGTCGATACCGGCTGCGAATGGTATGATGCGGTCATTCTCGACCTCAACATGCGCGGTGCTCGGATCTATGTCGAAGATGAATCGCCGCGGCTGCGCCCTTGCCTTGGCCAGTTGCTGGCCGTTCGCCCGTCGGGCGGCGTTCCGATCGCGGCGCAGGTCCGCTGGCGCGAGGACCGGCATCTGGGTGTCCAGTTCCTCGTCAACATACATGCCGAAACCCTGTCGATGTTTCGCTCCGCCTCACAACAGCGGCTCCAGCCTCGCCCAAGCCGCGCCCGCGTCGGCTTCGATGTCGAGGTGGTTTTCGGGGAACATCGGCAGACGGCGCGTCTGACCGACATTTCCAGCTCCGGCGCGCGCATCAACGGCGTTTCGGAGGTTGATGTCGGCACCCCGATGATGGTGCATTTGGAAGGACTGATGCCAATCGCGGGCCATGTCCGCTGGGTCGATGGCGAAGAAGCCGGTATCATGTTCACGCGCCTGCTGCCGATCGGCAGCGCACGTTATATCGCCGAACAGGGACTAGTCAGTCGGTTGTGGCTGCAAGAAGTTATAGAGCAGCATGATAGCGCGAATCCGCTGAATTAAGCAATATTTAGCATGTCGATTTCCAAATCGGCTATCGTTAGTTCGAGTGGCCCTTTTATGGAAGCAGGGCAGCGAGGATGCGAGGGCAAGCGATAGCAACGCTCGTCTGGCTTCTGCGATTGCAAATGAACGCGCTAGAGCCTCGGTACAAGCACGGTACGGGCCGCTGCCAAAGAGGCTCAGAAACTAGGATGCGTGTCCCCCGGTACGTTCTCCGACAATCGCGGTGAACTGAAAAGGCCCTTGTTCATAGGGTAATGTGCCGGTCCGGCGTAGCAGGACGTGCGGGATTGTCTTGAAATCGAGCCAGATATGCGGGATGCCAACCCTTGACCGCCAACACCGATAACCCTGTACTACTAAATAATAAGTAGATGCTCGGTCACGTCGATTTCCCGAGACCGTCTTTGAATTCTTCACCTCAATGATCGTCGGCACGTCCACCGGCGCGCGGGCGGGGGAGGCGCCTAGCATCTCGCGCATGTTCAGCAAATTCTAACCGTGTAGCCAAGCAGGCGCCCGTTCCCCGATGCCAGTGCCGGGGGCAGGTGACCCTCGTCTTGGGCCATGCGGATACGATTGGTCAAACAACCAAGCGATTGCGCAGCCTCGGCAATGCCGAAGCGGACGTTCAGGCTTTTGCGGCTCGCGAGCATGAACGTTTTCCGCAGCCGTCACTAGATCATTCGCCCGCGATTAGCGCTTGTCTCGCATTCCTGTTCATTGGCCTGCCGATGATGGTGATAGTCCTACAGTCCGGCAGCGGAGGCGAGGGACTACCGGCCAGGGCCATGCCACCATTCCGGCGATGATCATAGATACGCAAGACGAGCGCTTGCTGGAGGTGTAAGTGCCCGACCATTGCACCCATCTCGACACCGTCACTTACCGGGTCCACCGTCCGCCTTCACATCGATCGTGCAGCGCACTGTCTCACGCGCCCTGTTCGTCCGCTTCCGGCAGGTCTCGATCGCCTCGCGGTTAGCGATAAAGATTCGATAACCCGACTGCATGCCCGCCAAAGCCTCGGGTGAAGCTGCACGCAGCATCGCCTGCCCACCTTCCCACATTGGCATGAAAAGTATATGTGCGGCGATCTTCTCCGGCCAGTGCCAGTTATCGGGTGTCGCCCGCAGGATTGGCCCCGCCAGCAACGTCCACAACACGATGCCCATGATCGTCCCGGCGACCATGGACCATGCCAGCCAGCGATTCTGCTCGTCGCCCGCGCGTGCCGACACGACATAGCCCTGGAGCTGGCGCGTCACGTCCTCCAGGCCCCTGATCACGCGCCGGTCCTCATCGCGAGCACCAGCGCTCGCTGCAACGATCCGATCAGCGACATGGCGCGGCGTGACATTGTCTTCGGCCGCCTTCGTCAGCACATCGACGCGTGCAGCCGTCGCGGCGATCGCCTTCGCCATGTGCCCAAGCGTTTCGGTATAGTCGGGTAGCTCGAGCCTGTCGTCACGCCCGGCCGCCAGTTGCCCGACGGCACCGCGCAGCAGCTCCAACTCGCGACCCAACCTTGCGAACGCCGCCGCCGCGACGTCCGGATCGTAATCTTCGTTCAACCTTGCCCCCTTCTTATCGGAAAGCACGAACCCTTACAGGCTCATGCCGCTGTCCCGCTGACGGCCCGCACCGAGCGACGCAACCAGTGCAGCCCCAATTGCCCGCCCCTTGTCGGGGTTCAGGTTCAGCTCGGACGCACGCTGGCGCAGCACCGTTTCAAACTGCGGATCGCGCCCGATCGTCCCGGCCGTCTTCACCATGTCGGCGCGCATCCGTTCAGCGCCCGCCCGGTCGCCCGAGCGCTCCAGATCCGAACGGACCTGCCCCATCTGCTTCCATGCCGCAACGAACCGGTCCGCGCGCGCCTCCCGGTCGAGCCGCACCCGGCGTTCCTCGGCCATTGCGCGCACCGCACCCACTGTGTTTCCAGCGGCTGCCTGCGCGATCAGCGCGGGATCGCGGCGGAACGCGGCAGCGAGGTCGCTGGCAGCGTCGGGACGCGTCCGGTCGAGCGCCTCGCCGGCACGGCGCAACGCGCTCTCCTGATGCGGGAGCACCGGCAGATCCAGGGCGCGCATCCGGTCCATGTCGGCTGCGGCACGCGCATAACGTCCGACGGCCCGAGCAGCGTCCGACCTGTCGTCAATCACCGGCCCGGCCTGCGGCATCATATCCGAAACGGAGGTTTCCGGGGCCACCCTCAGCCGGAACCCGGCGAACATGCCCTTCGCCTTGTCACGGACCTGCTGCACGATCTCGCGCGCCCGCTCGGGCCAGCGTATCTCGCGCCGCTCGGCAAAGCTGCGTGCCCGCTCCTCGTCGGATGGCGCAGCATAGTCGCCGGCCATGTCCTTGGCCCGGTCGCGCGACAGGGTACGCGCAAGCTTCGCCAGGTCGGCGAAGTCGTCGCACCCGTAATGGAGCGCCACCCCGTCACGATGTCGCGACATGCCGACATAGGCGCTGTGCCGTTCCATGCCCGGCGTGGCGAGGACGTGCGCGCGATCGACCGTCACGCCCTGCGATTTGTGGAACGTCGCCGCATAGCCGTGATCGACCGCGGCATAGTCCTTCGCTTCGAACGCCACCCGCGCACCGCTGTCGAGCCGCACCACCATGCCTTCGGGGCTGACCCGCTCGATCGTTCCCAGTGTGCCGTTCTTCACACCCATCCCGCGTTCGTTGCGCAGGAACATAATCCGGTCACCAGGGGCGAACTGCCGCTCGCCCCGCTCGGCGCCGAACGCCACGTCCTCGCCCAGGTCGCCGCTCGCCCGCAGCCGGCCACGTGCCTCCTCGTTCAGCGCGCGCACCTCGGCATTGGTATGGGTGAGGATGATGCGGGTTCGATCGGGCTCGGCCTGCCGCTGGCGATCCCAGCCCTCCACCAGTGCGCTGCGCGCTGCCTCGCGCGTCTCGGCCGCATGCACCATGCCATGCGCCGCATAGGCGTGGATCGCCTCGGTCGTGCGACCCGTCGCAAACGCGCGCGTTGCCGCCTTCTGCCAGTCCTCGCGCTGTCGGCGCACCTCGGTGATCTCGGCAGCGCCGTGACGCTCGGCAATCGCCCGGAACGCCGCCCCGGCCTCGATCGCCTGCAACTGCTCGGGATCGCCGACCAGCACCACCTTGGCCCCGGCATCGCGGGCATGCGACAGCACCCGCTCCATCTGGCGGGTGCCGATCATCCCCGCCTCGTCCACCACCAGCACGTCGCCCCGGGTCAGCAGCTCGCGGCCCTGCGCCCACGCATGTTCGAGGCTGGCGATGGTGCGCGACGGGATGCCCGATCCGTCCTCCAGATTCTCGGCCGCGATCCCCGACAGCGCCGCGCCGCGCACCTGGTAGCCCTGCGCCGCCCATGCCTCACGCGCGACGCCCAGCATCGCCGACTTGCCGGTCCCGGCATAGCCGATGACCGATGCCAGCCCCTGCGCACCGGTGATATGCCCGAAGGCGTCGCGCTGCTCGCCCGACAGCACCAGTCCACGCCCTTCCGCAGCCGCCAGCGCAGCTGCAAGGCGAGACGCGGAGACGCCGTGCCCACCTTGCCGCGCCAGCATGTCGCCCGCCTGCTCAAGCCGTGCCTCGGTCGCGATCGTCTCGCGCGACGTGAACCGCTCCCGGTCGCGCCCATCCTTGCCCAGCGCCACCAGATCGGGGCTGGCGCGCACCGCTGCCATCACCCGGTCGAACTGCTCCTTTCCGTCCGAGTGGCGGAACACGAAGATCGCCAGATCGCGCAGAGTGAAGGTGGACTGCTGGTGCGTGATGCCGTCGAGCGCGATGCGCGGATCGGCTAGGATCTTCTCGCCATTCTCGCGCGCGATCCGCCGGTGATCCTCCGCCCGCCCGGCATCCTCGCCGCGGTCGAGGCGGCGCATGCCGGCCGGACCGATCTTGTGCTGCGGTTCCAGCTCGATCCCCTGCTCGACATAGGAGCGGTGATCGATCCGCCCCTCCAGACCGAGCAGCACCATGCGCTCGTTGACATGGGCCGCCCATGCCTCGCGCCAGGCCTTCAGCAGCTCGGTCGAATTCCAGTCGCGAACCTTCTTGCCGAACCCGTCCGGTCCCACCTCGCGCATTGCCAGCATGATATGCGCGTGCGGTTTGGGGCTGCCGTCCTTTGCCGTGTCCCAGTGCACGTTGAGATCGGCGACCATCCCGCGATCGACAAACTGCGTCTTCACGAAATCGCGCGCGAGGCTCACACCCTGCTTTTCGCTCATCTCGCGCGGGATCGAGAACTCGACCTCGCGGGCAAGCTGGGCGTCCTTGCGCTTCTCGCCTGCCTCGACTTCGTTCCACAACGCCGTGCGATCCAGCAGGCGCTCCGGTGCGCCTTCGGGCAGCAGCACCTCTGAGTGCACGACACCGGCCTTGTTCGAGAAGTTGTGACTGCGCCCGAGCCGCTCGTCGTACAGCTCGGATGCGGCGCGATAGGCAGCCGACGCGACGGCGCTCGAACCGTTCGCGCGGCTGATAACCTTGGCGGAGAAATGGTAGATCGCCATCGCGTCCATCACTCTGCCGCACTTCGCGCACGTTGGCAACAACGTATAAGCGCGCACTCAAAATCCGCTTTGCAAATCCTGAGTGACTGATGCCGCATAAGCACTGGATTGCCTGCCGCGAATGATTTGATAGGCTGCCACAGCTGAAATCGGGGAAAGGGCACCAAATGCGCAAGGTTCGGGACTATGATGCGGAACTCAGGGCGCTGGAAGACAAGGCGCGGGCGCTGAAGGCGCGGCGCGTCGAACAGCTCGGCCAGCTCGTCACCGCCACCGGGGCCGATGCGCTCGACATGGAAACACTCGCCGGCGTGCTGCTCGATGCCGTCACCTCGCAGAATGCCGAAGCGAAGGAGGCGTGGCGATCGAAGGGCACCGCCTTCTTTCAACGGCGCGGGCGCAAAGGTCGCGGCGCTGCTGAAGGCAACAGCGATACTGGAGCGGCGCAACCGGGCAGCAATGCGGCGAGCGGAAGCGGGGCTTCAACGCTCATCTAGCAAGAAGTGGATTGTGGCTCGACGCGAGCGCACCCGCCACCTGATCGAACTTGGCGGCCTCGTCCAGAAAGCCGGCCTGGTCGACCTGACCGACGATGATCGCGCCACGATCTACGGCGCGCTGCTGGAGCTGGTCGGGCGTGCTCGCAGCGATGATGCCGGTGACATGCTCGCGCTATGGAAGCGGCGTGGCAAACGCGCGTTCGACGTGGAAGTGGAGTCGCGGGAAAGCATCAATGACGATCATCACTGTCGATGCGATTTTGAGGGCAAATCTGTGTGACGTTTTCCAGACGAATGCTGAGCTATCCTGATCGACCTTTGTCGATAGCCCATCATGCCAGCTATAGCTTGCCCACCACCCGTGCCGCTGCATTGGATTCCACCGCCAGCGCCTGGGCATAGCGCGCGGGCTGGGCGGGCGATTTCCAGCGTAGTGCCTGCATGATACCGGCCAGATCCTGACCGCTGGCGAACAGGTCCTGCGTCAGCCCGACGCGCGTCGAATGCGCCGTCAGCCCGGCGCGCCATGCCTCGAATTCATGCCCATCGATCATGCCCAGCAGATCGGCCGCGTGGGCTGCATCCAGCATGGCCCTATATATAAGAGTTACAGACTGCGCCGTCAGGCCGGTGCCCACGGTCCAGACATCGTCCCCGGCACGGTTGCGGGTGCGGTGCAGCCGCCGGAAAACCGGTCCTTCGCGCGTGCCGCCGCACGCCGCACGCCAGGCCGCCAGTGCCGCCATGGTGCGCGCCGACAAATAAGCATAGGCACCGGCGCCTTCCTGATCGCCTTTCGACCGGGGCACGAACAGCCGCCCGCCGCCGCCTGTGCCGCGCTCGACATGCCCCCAATGCACCGCCACCACTTCCGATCGCCTCAACCCCGTGTCAAAGGCAAGACTGAGAAGGGCTCGATCGCGCTGACCCCGCGCAATTCGATCATCGGCCGCCAGCAGCATCGCCTCGACACAGACGCCAACAGGTCCGGCAGCGACCAGCGGATCGGCAACCTGTCCGCGAAAACGCAGCCCTTTGGCTTGGGATTGGCGTACGCCCAATGCCCGGCGCTGTGCCTTGAGTTCAAGGCGCACCAGTTCGGCACGGGTCGGATCGGGCTGATCGGCCAGCGCATGCAGCCGCGCGATCGACGCCATATATCGCGCCAGCGTCGCCGCTTTCTTGCCGCCCGCCGCCTGATCGCGAAGAAACGCCGCAACGGTCGCCGGCGCGGCGGGCAGCACCGGTGAGCCAAGCGACGCGCACCATGCACCAAAGATGCGGATATCGGCGCGCAATGCCCGCCACGAATTCTCGCTCATCGCGCGCCGCGCGGCATCAATTACCGCAGCATTAATCGCAACGGCAGTATCGAGCGGAATGATCTCAGCCTGAGTCATGGATGCATGGTTGGACCGAGACCGCCTCACAATGCAAGTGCACTATCGATAGCGAACATTATCGCTAGTTCGGATGTCTATAAGTTGGAGAATGTTTCCGCGATCATACGACCTGCTGCGCGATGGCTGGAAACATATCCGAATGTGCTCACCATCGCCCGGCGATCCGACGGCGCGCCTTTTCGCTTCGCAGCCAAGTCTGGCGGATGCGGCCTAGATCGGAATGATCTTGGGCAAATACACGTGTCGTGATGAGCAGATGAACTTGTGGCAGGATCGCCGAACGGTTATCGTGGCGATGGCGCGTCCATCGGGGGCAATGCGCGCTAAGAGGCAAGCAAGCGCCCATGCATCTTCGCCAGCCCGGTGACTGTTGTTAATGAAATGCCCTGCAGACATCACCAAATGGCCGAGCGCCCGCCCCTCCAATCCGAAAAGATCCCAATCAAGGTCGCTCAATGTGCAAGCCCAAGGTAGCTTCAGGCTAGGCCCTGTTGACATAGTGCGTCAGCCACAGCTTGGCGGAGGCGAGGCATAGAAAGCCGAGGAAGGACGTTGCGGTTTTGTCGTAGCGGGTGGCGATCCGGCGGGATTGTTTGAGCCGGTTGAACAAGCGCTCGACCTGATTGCGGTCACGATAGCGCCGGAAGTCGCAAGCCGCTGGCTCGCGACGGTTCGCCTTGGGCGGGATGATCGGCAGGATACCGCGCCACAGCAGCTCTTCGCGGACGGCGTCGCCATCATAGCCCTTGTCGACGAGCAAGGCGTCAGGCTTGAGTACGGGCATGTCGAGCAGGGCTGGCGCGGCGCGATAATCCGATACCTCGCCCCCGGTCAGGACGAAGCCAAGAGGGCGTCCCTGACCATCACAGCGGGCGTGGATCTTGCTCGTAAAGCCGCCGCGGCTTCGACCAAAGCCTTCCTTGCAGGTCCCCCTTTAGCGCCCGCTGCCTGAGAATGGCCGCGGACGATCGTGCTGTCGATCATGTGCTGCCAATCGTCAGTCAGCCCGAGATCGACCAGCGTCGTCAGCATCGCGTCCCACACCCTGCTCGGCCCAGCGCCGGAACCGGACGTAGACCGAGTTCCACTTGCCATAGCGCTCGTGCATGTCGCGCCAAGGGCAGCCCACTCGCAGCACGTGCAGCATCCCGCTCAGAAATCGCCGGTTGTCATGTGACGGCCGAGCCTTTCGCCCACGCTCTGGCGGAAGCAGCGCCCCGATGACCGCCCATTCCTCGTCCGACACGTCACCTCGACCCAAAACCGCCTCCAAAAGGCAGCCTTGAATCAGAGATCACGCCAACTGGGAATCCACTATGTCAACAGGGCCTAGGAAAGCGGGTGCACATGAATGCGCGGTCGAATGTGGCGTTGTGGCTGACAATTACATCCACGCTGAGCAAATTATGGATCAGACGGTCATAGAAACGCTGTTCAACAAGCATTTGCGCCTCGATCCCTATCAATGCCTCAACCTCAGATGGCAAGGACACACCCGGCGCCTCCAATTGCTCCGTGACCGGCTGCAATTGGATCACGTTTCCCACTTCGTCCAGTTCCAAGTGCACAATGGCCAGTTCGATCATGCGGGCACGCTTTGAGTCCAGCCCCGTGGTTTCGACATCAATTACTGCCAGCCTGACCATCGGCCCTTTCGCCGGCGTTGGCGACAGCCACAATTCATCCGGCCGTGGTAGCCGGCGGAGAACCTTGAAATTACAATGCTTGTCCAGTTGCCTCGCCAACCTTTCCAAATCTCTGCTCCTGGCATATTCATAATAGTCCATCTGACGCTTCCTTGTGCTGACAAATCATCGAGGAATGCGGCGCGCTGGCGTGACGGTCGACATTGAACGACACACGGTTTCGCAAATCGCGCCAATCGACTAACGGGCGAATATGGCTCACGCGCGCTCGGCCCGACGGTCCCGTTTCCGCCCCGATCTTCCCCTTATCCTCACGATCGCGTTGATCGTGCTGCTCTGGGTTGCGGGGGGCGCATCCCGTGCCGACACCATGGGTCAGGTCGTCGTGCGGGCAGGTTGCTGGGCAATCCTGATCGCCGCGATCCTTGCCGGGCCGCGACCCATATTTGCAGGGGCGCGGCCGGTCCTGTTCCTGCTGATCGCCACCATCGCCCTGCCGCTGATCCAGCTCATCCCCCTGCCCCCTGCCTGGTGGCAATCGCTGCCCGGTCGCGACATTCTGCTGATTCCAGGGGAGCCGGTGCCGTGGCGGCCATGGACGATGACGCCGGGCGCGACGCGGAACGCGCTGGCATCGCTTATCGTGCCGGCGGCGACGCTGCTGGTGCTGGCCCAGGGGAATGAACGGGTGCGTGCATGGCTGCCGACCATCTTGTTGGCGATGATCGCCTCCGCGGTACTGCTGGGGTTGCTTCAGTTCACGGGCGCGCGGTTCAACAACCCGTTCCTGAACGATACGCCGGGGCAGGTCAGCGGCATCTTTGCCAACCGCAACCATTTCGCGCTGCTGATCGCCATTGGCTGCCTGATTGCGCCGGTCTGGGCGTTCATGGACCGCGACGCGCTGCGCTGGCGCGGGCCGCTGGCCGTCGGGCTGGTGCTGCTGTTCGTGCTGACGATCTTGGCGACGGGTTCGCGCGCGGGCATGTTGCTGGGCGGCTTGGCACTGATGCTAGCGCTGATGCTGGTCGGGCGCCGCCTGCGCCGCCGGTTAAGCCATGCGCCCCGCTGGGTGTTTCCGGCGCTGATCGTGGCGGGCGTCGTCGTGATCGGGGGCTTTATCGGCTTGAGCTTTGCCGCCGACCGCGCCGATGCGATCAACCGCCTGATCGCGCTTGAAACGGGTGAGGACATGCGCTCACGCGCATTGCCCACGGTGCTGGCGATGATCGCCACCTATATGCCGTTCGGGTCGGGTTTCGGCGGGTTCGATCCCGTGTTCCGCATTCATGAGCCGCTAGAGTTGCTCAAGCTGACCTACTTCAATCAGGCGCATAACGATTATCTGGGCATCGCGCTGGATGGGGGCATTGCCGCGATCGCCCTGCTGGCGGCCGCCACGTTGTGGTGGTTGATCACCACCATTCGCGTCTGGCGAGCCAAGGCCGATGAGAGCGTCATACTGGGCCGGCTCGGGTCGGCCGCGATCCTTCTCATCCTGATTGCCAGCATAACCGATTACCCGGCACGCACTCCGACCATCATGGCCATTGTCGTCATCGCGGCATTTTGGCTGGCACGGGCAAATGGCAACCAGTCGCAGGCTGCTTTACCCGCATGAGGCCTAGACCTATAGACCGCCGAGGTTTTCATATTTTCCCCGGAATTCTCCCGCGCATGCGCTTTTCGCTTCCAATTCTGTGCCTTGCGCTCGCCGCCACTGGCTGCGGTTCGCCAGAGCCACTTCAGTCGAACGGCAGTCTGACGGTGATTCAGGGCAGCTCGCTCCTTCCGCCGCCCAACCGCGGCGACCTGACCGCTGCGGATCGCCCGGCATTGATCGGCCCGCTCGACACGATTGAGGTCAGCGTATTCGGCATTCCCGACCTTGACCGCGAAATGCAGGTCGATGCCAGCGGCCGCATCGCCATGCCGCTGGCCGGCACCGTCGACGCGCGCGGCAAGACGGCGCAGGAACTGGCCGATGCGATCGAAGTGGCGCTCAAGGCGCATTATGTCCGCAATCCGCAAGTGACCGTGAATATCAAAAGCTCGGTCAGCCAGGTCGTGACGATTGACGGCTCGGTCGTCGAACCGGGTCTTTATCCCGTCACCAACCAGATGACGCTGATGCGCGTGGTCGCCTCCGCCAAGGGCCTGACCGAATTCGCGCGCCAGGAAGAAGTCGTCATTCTACGGACTGTCGGCGATCAGCGCATGGCGGGACTCTACGACATCGCGGCGATCCGCCGCGGCGCGTATGATGATCCGCCGATCTACGCCAATGACGTGATCATCGTTGGCGATTCACCGCAACGCCGCCTGTTCCGTGACTTTGTCTCGTTGTCGCCGGTCCTCGCGGCGCCGCTGATCGCCGTGCTGCAATAAGGCGCTATCGATGAGTCTCGTCAGCCCCACGCTTCGCCCCGGTGCCTTGCCGACCACGCTTGCTATGCCAGGCGTCACTACTGGCGGCGATGCCATGCCGATCATTCGGCAATATCTGCGTATCGCGCTACGATGGCGTTACGTCATCTTGGGCGCGGTAGCGACGTGCTTCACTCTGGCGCTGATCGTCACGCTGTTGATGACGCCGCAATATACCGCGACTTCGACGATCGAGATTTCGCGTGAATCGAGCCAAGTCACCAATTTCCAAGGCGTCGAGCGCGAAACGAGCGTGGCCGACCAGGAATTCTATCAGACCCAATATGGCCTGCTTGAATCGCGCACACTGGCTGAGCGTGTCGCCAACCAGCTTCGCTTGGTCGATGACAAGGCGTTTTTCGAACGTTTCGGCGTCGATCAGGACGATGCCGCGTTTCGCGAGGCCAATGGCCGCTACACTGCCGGCGGGCGGGCGGCGCGACAGCGAATCGTTGGCGAAATGTTGCTCGAACATATCAACATTGTCCCGACCCGCCTGTCGCGGCTTGTCGAGATCAACTTCATCAGCCCCGACGCCGCCTTCTCGCAAAAGGTCGCCAATGCCTGGGCCGAAAACTTCATCCAGACCAATCTGGAACGTAAAGTTCAGGCGACATCCTATGGCCGCAACCTGCTTCAGCGCGAACTCGCCCAAGCCAAGGAGCGGCTCGATGAATCGCAGCGCCAGCTCGTCACCTATGCCGAGCAGCAGCGGATCATCAACCTGCCCGCGCAAGGATCGGGTGAGAACACCACCGCCGAACGGTCGATCGTCGCCGACGAACTGGCGTCGCTGAACACGGCGCTGTCGCAGGCGACTGCCGCGCGCATCGCCGCCGAAGCGCGCTTTCGCGAGGCGGGCCGCGGCGGACAGTCAAGCGAAGCGCTTCGCAACCAGGCGATCAACACGCTGCGCCAGCGCCGCGCCGAGCTGGCCGCCGACTATCAGCGCCTGATGGTGCAGTTTGAGCCGGATTATCCCCCAGCCCGCGCGCTCCAGTCACAGATCGATCAGCTCGACCGTTCGATCGCGCGCGAGGAAAGCCGAGTATCGGGATCGGTCCAGGCCGAATATCGCCAAGCCGCCGAACAGGAAAATGCTCTTCGCGAACGCGTCGAGCGCCTGAAGTCGAACTACCTCGATCTGCGCCGCCGCAGCATCCAGTATAATATCTTTCAGCAGGAAGTGGACACCAACCGCGCACTTTATGACGGCCTGCTGCAACGCTTCAAGGAAGTCGGCGTAGCCGGGGGCGTTGGCGTCAACAATATTGCAATCGTGGACCAAGCTGATATTCCACAGGATCCGTCGAGTCCACGGCTGATACTTAATCTGGCGATCGCATTGCTTGCCGGTCTCGCCATTGGTGCCGGCCTTGCCTTCGCATTCGAACAGATGGACGAAGCGATTGCCGATCCCGGAGAGGTCGAACGTCGCCTCGGACTGCCGTTGCTAGGTTCGGTACCTAAGGTCGAGGGGGTCGAACCGCGTGAGGCCCTGCTCGACCGCAAATCCGATCTGGTCGATGCCTATCTGGCGATCCAGACCAGTCTGGGCTTCACCACCGAACATGGCGTGCCGCGTTCGCTTGCCGTCACGTCAACCCGACCGGCGGAGGGCAAGTCGACCACCGCGCTTGCCGTCGCGACGATGCTGGCGCGTTCGCACAAGAAGGTCATTCTAGTCGACGGCGACATGCGCTCACCCTCGGTCCACCATCTGGGGGGCGTCGATCATGACCGCGGCCTCAGCAACTTCCTGGCCGGACAGGACGATATCAGCCAGCTGACCTTCGACATGACCGATCTGGGCTTTACCGCGATGTCGGCGGGCCCGATCCCGCCCAATGCTGCCGAGTTGCTGACCGGCCACCGGTTGCAATTGCTGATCTCGCGCCTGTTAGAGACCTATGACCATGTCGTGATCGACAGCCCGCCGGTCATGGGCTTGGCCGACGCGCCGCTGATCGCAAGCCGAGTGGAGGGCATCGTCTATGCCGTCGAATCGCACGGCATTCGGTCAAGCCTCGTCAAAACGGCACTTCAGCGATTGCTTGGCGCTAACGCACATATCCTGGGCGGCGTTCTGACCAAGTTCGAGGCGCGTAAGGCACATTACGGCTATGGCTACGAGTACGGCTATGGCTATGGTCGCGAGAAGGGCTGAGGCTGCGGTGTCGCAACGGTCCACCCGAACGTTGCTGAAGCGTAGCCGGCCCGAATGGGCGCTACGTGGCTGCCTCGCGGTTGGGGCGCTTGCGCTGGGCGCGGTTTCGATAATGCAGGCGCTAGGGTTCGTCGTGGCCGGAACTGATCCCAGCAGTGGCTATGCGCTCGCGCCCGGCGACGGCCGGATCGCCGGCAGGTACGCCGAACGACAGATCGCAGAAACGGGCAAATGGCAGCCCCGCACCGCATTGATCGCGCGAAACGCGCTGGTTGACGAGCCGATCGCGCCAGCGGCGTTGACCGCGATGGCGATCGAAGCGCAACTTCGTAGTCAACCCGGCGATGCTCGGCGCCTTCTGGTCCATTCGGATCGGCTGTCCCGGCGCAATCTGGGCACCCGGCTACTGATGATCGAGGATGCGGTATCGCGCGGTAACATCGTCGACGCTCTGTATCATTACGACGTTGCCCTCAGGACGTCGCGCAACGCGTTCGACACGTTGTTTCCGGTGCTGTCGTCGGCACTTGGCGACCCGGCAATCGTGCCTGCGATGGCCGATCTACTGGTAAAGCAGCCCCCCTGGGGGGAGTCGTTCCTACGGTATGTGCTGACGTCGCCAGCGGAGCTCGATCCGCTGGCAAGCCTGTTCAACGCGCTGATAGACAGGGGCTTGCGCGTGCCGGGCGACGTCATGGCGAAGCTGGTCGACACGTTTGCCACCCGGGGGGCGGTGGCAAACGCATGGTCCTTTTACGGCCGCAGTCGCACACGGCTCGACCCACGGCGCTCTCGCGACCCCGATTTTTCGGCACAACACAGCGATCCAACGATTTTTGATTGGACGCCAGTCCTAAGCGAGACAGGAATTGCCGCTTCGATCCAGCGGACGGCCGATGGCGGCGTGTTTGAATTTTCGGCGGCGCCGACCGTCGGCGGGATCGTCCTACAACAGATGCAGGTCCTACCGGCGGGGCGCTATCGCTTGCGCGGCCAAACCGCGGATATCAACCAGTCGTCATCAGCACGGCCCTATTGGGCGTTGGTGTGCACGGACGCACGTGAGATCGGCCGCGTCGATTTGGATGCTGCCGGGCGTTTCGACGGTGTCTTTGATGTCCGCGACGACTGTCCGGCGCAGTTGCTACGCCTGATCGCCCGTCCGTCTTCGGCGGTCGGCGGTGTGTCGGGACGGGTCGAACGTGCGATCCTCCAACCGGTTGGGATAACGCTATGAAGTGGATGGCAAACTTGGCGTTGATCGCGCTGCCCGTAGCGGCGCTATCGACGCAAATGCCAAGTCGTCAGTCCGGCACGCTGTCAGTCGCCGATCCGCAGGTTGGCCAGACGGCCCAGATTGCCACCGGTCGCGTCGGCCAGCGCCAGTCGCGGGCCCAGGTCCGCGGCGAGGTGCAGGTTCTTCCAATGATGCGTATCAGTAATCGTGTGGCCAATCGAGTGCAAACGCGCATTCGCAATCGTATCGACCGTAATTATGCTCCCTCGGCGAACGCGACGGCGCCCTTCCAAGTCGCGGCGGATCAGGCGCGGGCGGTCGACCGGGCGCGGCGCTAGGCCGGACAAGGTCGCAAAGGTTCAAGGATGGAGCCCATCAGCATCTCCCGGCGCGGCTTGATGGCCAGTACGCTACCGGCATTGGCCGCCACGGCGTCAGCGGCATGTTCGGCCAACGACGCTCCGATTTCGAGCGCATCGATTGTCGATGCGGCGGCTTTCGGCGCCAAGGGCGACGGCAGGACCGATGACCATCGGGCGATCACCAGCGCGCTTCAGGCCGGAAGCGTCGTGACCCTGCGACCCGGCCGGTATCGTGTCAGCGCACCGATCCAGCTGCGTGACGGTCAAGCGCTTCGAGGCGCCGGACGCGGCGGATGGGAACCCTATGACGGACGCAGTACGCCGTCGGCGGCGGGCCGCACCGAGATTATCGTTGACGCCGGCGTCGCGATCGACGCGCGCGACAGTAGCGGCGTCGAAGTGTCGGGCCTGGCCATCCGCGCCCGCGATGCGCGGCAATCGCGCTGGGCCTTTCCGCCCGGTTTTCAGGGTGGCACGGTTGGCATCGACATCGTCGGCGCGCTTCAGTTCGAAGCGCGCAACATTTCGTTTCACGGTCTGGAAACGGCGCTGTCGGCCGTCGCTGATCGCGGGCGCGCCGCGCAGATGCCAACCCTGGCCGAATGGAGCGCACACGACTGCGACGTGGTTGCGCGCTTTGTCTCGCGAAGCGCCACCTTCGCACCGGTGCGCGATGGCCGCATCACCGGCTGCATTGCTGCCCTGCATTGCGGCACCATCGTAGACGCGCGGTATTGCGATGGACTGCGAATCGAGAACTGCCGCTTCTTCCAATGCACCGCCAATGCAGTCCGCGTCGAAAACACGCCGTTTGTCACGATTGTCGGAACCACGATGTTCGAAACCGCGGAAGCGACTCTGGTGGCGCGCGGCTGCATCGGCACGGTGCTGTCTGGCGTGCAACTTGTCCGCGCCGGCTTCTATCATCCGCCGCCCGCGGTTCAGCGACCGGCCGTCCTTCTTGAACGATGCCAGGACTTCTCGTTCGACGGCTTGATCGAGCGTCCGATGGGCCGCGCGTTCTCGATCGTTGATTGTCGCAACGTATCGATCAGCGGCACGATTGCGACGCCGTTCTGGTCCACCGGAAGCCTCGGCAGCAACGACGCAGCGATCTTCATCGAGCGATCGGCGGTTTTGGCGCTCAACGCGTCGTTTGGTGGCAGCGACTATTGGCTCGCCGTCCTTGCCGATCCCCAGAGTGCGCCGACGGTCAGCGGCCGGATCGTGATCGAACACTCGGCCGGCGTAGCGCGCTGCGTCGGCCTGCAGGCGCCACCGCTTGGCCATATCGTACGCACCCCGCAACCGGTATCGATCCGGGCCGGAGGAACCACCCAGATCGATACGCTGCGCATCTTTGTTCCGGCCCGCTCGGTTCTCGTATCGCGTAGTATCGGTCTGACCATCGGCCAAGCGGTTGTGCAGGCCGGAAGCGTACGCTGGAACGCCAACACAATCGAGCCGGATGGTGGCAGCGTTTCGCTGGAGCGGCAGATCATCCACGCCAACGCAACCGATCAAGGAGGTTATGCTTCGGTGCCGATCGGCATTCACAATCCACGTTCCGACGACATGACCGTGCCGGCCGGCGTGGAAGTGAGGCTGTCGCTGGCAATCGAGCCGGCCCCCAATGACGCTGGGCGACATGCACTCTATCAAAAACTTCGATAAAAACGCTTCAGGCGATGTGTGTTCGGAAAAGAACGCTATTAGCGAGCCAGTAAGAAATTAGATTCTGACTGCGGTAGTACGTTCATCGTCGACAATGGAAATACAGACATGTTGGTATCTACGCAGAAATCACGCCAAAATCGTGCAGCGTTGTTCAGGCGGTTGCGATTTCAGCTTCCTGTCCTGTGGGGTGTATCCGTCGGTATTCCTGCATTGCTCGTCTTTTCAGGAATTCTCACGGTTGACACCTATCGGGCCGCCATCAACAGCGCGATCGCGTCGGGGCTTGCGGGACTTTTTGGCCTTCTTGCCGTGCGCCGGGTCGATTCGTTCCCCGGCGTGCGGTCCTATGCCTTCATCCTGCCGGCGCTCGCCGCAGCGTTTGGGCTCGCGCTCGTGCTGACGTTCGGCCTGCGCCTCGCCTATAGCCGATCGATCTTCCTGGGCAGTTTCTCGCTTTCGGTGCTTCTTGTTCCCGTGCTCGTCTATGTGTCGGAGCGGACGAACCGGCTCTGCTTCTATACCGTACCCGGGGGGGATGCGGACGCACTCCACGATATTCGCGGCGCCGAATGGATCCGAATGGACGAGCCGACGATGCCCCCCTTTCCGGCGATGTTAGTGGCCGATTTTCGCCACGATCATGACGACGTCTGGGAGCGTTTGCTTGCCACCGCTGCGATCAGTGGACGCGTTGTCTATCATTCAAAGCTTCTGCGCGAATCACTCACGGGCCGCGTAACGATCCAGCATCTCTCGGAGAACAGCTTCGGATCGCTCGTGCCTAATCTGGCGTACCGAAAGATCAAGCGCGTGGTCGACATCGCGGCATGCATCGTACTCGTACCCGTCCTGATCCTGCCGATGCTAGCGATTGCTGCGGCGATCCGTATGGATTCGAAAGGCCCGGTGCTCTTCAAGCAGGAGCGCATGGGATTCCGCGGCCAAGTCTTCCAGATGGTTAAGTTCCGGACGATGCGCGACCGCTTGGTCGAAGACAGCGACGCAGCCGCCCGTCACGATGCGATGACGCGAACCGACGATGCGCGGATCACCCGCCCGGGACGTTTCCTGCGCCGGACGCGGTTGGACGAGCTGCCTCAGATCCTGAACATCCTCCGCGGGGAAATGAGCTGGATTGGGCCACGACCGGAAGCGGTCCCCTTGTCGCAATGGTATGAGCAGGAGATCCCGTTCTATAGCTATCGGCACATCATTCGTCCGGGTATCAGCGGCTGGGCGCAGGTTCATCAGGGTCATGTGACCGACCTCGACGCAATCAATGAAAAACTTGCCTACGACTTCTACTACGTGAAGTATTTCTCGGCATGGCTCGACATGGTTATCGCTTTCCGCACCATTCCTACTATGATTGGCGGCTTCGGCGCTAAATGATCTTCATAAAGAAAGATTTCACGTGACCGCCGCTGTGCATGCGTCGCATAAGCGCTTCGATCGCGACGTCGCGTGGAGCGCGTTCGCGATGCTCGTGCCGATTGCCGTCGGTCTTGTCGGTCTGCCCATCATCTTTCGAAACGTGGGCGAAACCGTCTTCAGCCTGTTTCTTCTATCCTATGGGGCGATCAACTTCGCACCGAGCCTCGACCTCGGTGTGGCGCGCACGGCTCAACGACGTATCGCCTACGCGAACTCGGTGCACCCCGAGGATCAGCGGCTGCTGGTCCGTCATTCGCTGCGACGCGCACTGACGGTCGCGATACTTGCCGGTCTTGCTGTCGCGGTTCTGGGACTGATCCTGTTTCCCGCAGCCGGCGGCGGCCGCCCATTAGGTCTGGCGATGGTAACCGGCGTCGGTGTCGGCGTTGCTATCTATGCGAACACACAGCGCGGCGTGCTCGAAGGTCTAGGCGCCTTTTCTCGGTCGGCGCTCAATCGCGCCGGGGTCGGGGTTCTGCTGATCGGTGCATCCCTGGCCGCATCGTTCGTCGTGCGAGACGCTGCGGTTATCAGTCTGGCTTCGCTGTTGGTACGGTTCCCGTTCGTCTGGGAGCAGGCGCGCGCCATTCGCACCGTGATGGACCGGCGCTCGGACAACCCGGATGCCGCACGTGAAGACGTCGCCGCCGGCTTCATGCGCGAAAGCGGCTGGTTCGCGCTGCTCGCACTACTTGCCGTCTCTATGTCGGGGTTCGACCGCTACATCCTGATCGCTTGGGGCGGGCTAGGCAGCGAGGCGCTGACCGTCTTTCTTGCGACGCAGGACATGGCGCTGCGCGCCATCGCTCTGCCGACGGCGCTGCTGCCAGCGCTGATGGTCCGGCTAGCCGCGTCAGCGAACCCGGCAACGGCGCGACAATTATCGAACCGATTGTTCATCGCATTGCAGCCGCCGGTCATCATCGGGTGCCTCGGCATCGCATGGCTGCGCGAACCGATCGCCGCGATCCTTTACCCCGGCCTCGCCCGTGCCGAGACGGCGGCGTCGATTTCTATCCTGCTTTTCGGCGTAGCGGGCAGCGCGATCGCGCAATTCCCGATGACGCGGCTTGTCGCAGCCGGCCGCGCGCGCGATGCGGCGGTAATGCACCTGCTTGAATTCGCGCTATACCTCGCACTTGCGCCTTTCGTGATCGGTCGTTTCGGTGCGCCGGGAGCTGCGGCGCTTTGGTCGGGCCGGATCTGGTTGGACACCGTCCTGCTGATCGGATGGAGCGGCATCCGCCGGGCCGAGCGTAGCGCGGCGGTCGAGGCGGTGTTACTGGCCGCATCAGGCGGCAGTCTATCGTTGCTTTGGTGGCTGACATGACCGTTGAGAGTTTCGTCGCCGATCGATCGGACGGCCCTGTCGGTCAGCCAAGCTGGTTGGTTCGTGTGCGCAGTTTTGCGCTCCCAGTTGCGACCAATTTGTGGCCACTGTTGCTATTCGTGTCGCAAAAAGCGTTCGTTATTCCCGGGTTGATTCTGGTCGGGTTTGGCGATGGTGCCTATCGCCGCGACCTCCTAATTGCATCACTGGCCAGCGTTTGCGGACTGCTCGTTTATCTGACCCAGTTTCATAATGCGTATGATCAAGTCCATCTGATCGGCTTTCTGTTATTTATCTGGTCCGTGCCGGTCTTGAACCACGCTACCCGGTTCGACGCCATCGGGCTCCGCCGGATCCTGACCTATCTGACGCTCTTCAACGTCATCATGGGGTTTTTCCTGCTTGTTACGGAGATCGATCTTTACGGCCTTCGCGGTCTTAACCGCGTAGTCGGCGCCGATGGCGAAACCCACCGTGTCTATTTCGAATCGTCTAGCTTGGCCGCTGTTGCGTTAGCGACGACGTTTAGGCGTCGATGGCTTCAGGTCGCGGTGGTCGTTTCGGTTCTCGCCTTTATGATCTTCGTCGCACGAAGCGTCGCCATCATCGTGCTGCTGGCGGCCAATCTCGGCCTGCCATACATTTTGAGGAGCACACCGGCGGTCAAAATTATGATCGCCATCCTCGGCGCAGCGTTCCTGTACGTCCTGTATCTTTATCTTCCGGTTCTTCGCCCGGACGTCGACCTGAGCCTTCGTGCAAAGCAGTTTCAGTTTGACGTGATCCTCGGCTCGTTCGACGGCTGGTCCGGGCTTGGGTGGGGAACCTATTTTCCTGTCTTGTCGAGCGATCCCGAGCAACCCTATCAGATCGAAATGCAGCTGCCGATGCTGCTCCTTCAACTCGGCCCCTTGGCGCTGGCCACGCTGGCGCTATCGATCTGGATGCACTTCGCCAACTGTGCCGAACGCCAATGGTACGCGTTCGGTCGTTTTGTGATCTTCATGGCGATTGGATTCAACAATCCCTGGCTGTTTTTGCCTTCATGGTTTCTGACCTGCCAGTTGCTGTTCCGTTACGAAAGGGCAGAGTGACGTGCCGCATTTCACTGTCGTTCTTTGCAGCCACAACGGCAGGCGCTTCATCGCGGCGCAGATCCGCTCGATCTTCGAACAGACCCGGCAGGTCGATGCGGTGCATGTTCATGATTTCGGATCGCGCGACGACACGCGCGCGATCGTTGAGGCAATGGCGGGTACCTACGACGGCCGGTTGACGTTGACGAGGCACGAGGCAGCGCCCGGACCGGCCGCGTCGTTCCTGTCGGCGTTGCGGCTGACCCTGCCAATGCTGCCCGAAGACGGCCTGATCCTCTTCGCCGATCAGGACGACGTATGGTTGCCCCACAAGATCGCGTCCCTCGATCAATCGATAGCGGCCAGCGCGATTTCGACGGCCGACCCGGTTCTGATTTTTCACGACGTCCAGGTCGTGGATACCAATCTCAAGCAGATCCGCCCCACCTATTATAGCGGCAATCCGTTCCGCGTACCCCGCGACCTCGATCCGGTGCGGGTGATGATGGCGAATCCAGCGATCGGGCATACGATGATGCTGTCGAGGTCGCTGGCGCAACAAATCTTAGACTGGCCAAATGCCAGCGACTATCTGATGCATGACTGGATGGCGGTCCTGATCGCTAGTCGTACAGGCCGAATTCATTTCGTCGATCAAAGGCTCAGCCTCTACCGCCAGCACGACAGCAACGTCCTGGGCGCCTATCGCTCTGGGCGGCGCGTGGCCCCGTTGCCGCGGCTGATGCGTTTCGTCGACCGCCAAACGCGGCAGGCGATGAGCTTCTCGCACGCCGCCGCCGAATTGCGCCATCGTACCGTTGGGCAAGGCGCCGCTGTCCGACTTGAGTCAAGATGCCGCCACGGTTACCGGTCAGCCGCGCTCGCGCTTGGTCTTGCGGCATTCCGGCATGGTCCGACATGGCAGCGCAAGGCTATTGGCGCGTTGCTGATCGCACGATCAATCGCCGGGCCGATCAGCGATGGCCAATCGAAAGGAAAGCTTTGAAACTCGCGATTATCGGCACCGACGGTCTGCCGGCACGCTATGGCGGGTTCGAGACCTTTGCGATGGAGGTCTCGCCCTGTCTTGCCGCACTCGGGCATGAGGTCCGGGTGATCGGTTCTTCCATCGGCCGAGCTGCGGACGAACGCGGGCCTGAAGGTGTATCGATCCGCAACCTGCCGCTGCGCGCCAATGGGATCGCTTCAATCCCCTTCGATCTGGCAAGCCTAGCAGCGGTCGCCCGCTGGGCCGAAGCGGTCATCCTGCTCGGCGTGTCGGCCGGACCGTTCGTGCCGGCGATGCGCCGCTTCGTTCGCGGCGGCAACCTGATCGTCAATGTTGACGGACTTGAATCGCGTAGAATGAAGTGGTCGCCGCTCGGTCGACGCTATCTTGCTTGGGCCGAGCGGGTGGCGATCCACGGTGCCAAACATGTGGTCGCCGACAATGATGCCATCGCCGACATCATTCGCGAAGAGCACCATCGTGCCTCCCTGACGATCGCCTATGGGTGCGACCATGTCCGCTCGATCAAACCATCGGACCGCCGGCGGATACTGGCTTCGTTTTCGCTGGAAGAGAACACATTCCTGCTGACGGTCGCCAGGATAGAACCCGAAAACAACATCGAGATGATGCTCGACGCCGTAGACCCGCAGGTCGCGCATCCTTATGCGATCGTTGGTAATTTTTCGTCGACCGAATATGGCCGGATGATCTGGAAACGCTATTCGAACCGGCCAGGCATCCGCCTGATCGGTCCGACCTATGATCCAGATGCGCTTGCCGCGCTTCGATCGGGGTGTCACATCTATCTGCACGGACACAGTGTCGGCGGTACCAACCCCTCACTGGTCGAGATGCTGCCTTATGCCCGCCCGATCCTGGCGTATGACTGTTCGTTCAACCGAAGCACGATGCGCAACGAGGGCGGCTATTTCGCATCATCGGCTGATTTGCGAACGCTTCTGATGCGGGGCGATGCGGAGCGCTATACTCCGTCGCTATCGCTCCGGGACGATCCCCGTTACCAGTGGCAGACGATCGCACAACATTATGCCTCGTTGGCAATGGGAGAATAGGGTGCTCGAAGCCGTACAAAACTGCCCGATGTGCGCAAGCGATCGCCATTACCCAAGGTTCAAGGACGTCCCTGATTTCGTGTTTCACGCGACCGACGAGCGTTGGACAGTCGAGCAGTGCGAGGCATGCGAAAGCCTATTCCTTGCCGAACGTCCAGTTCCGGCGTCGATCGGGCGCTATTACGAACGCTATTACACCCATGCTGACCAAGACGCATCGGCGGCGATTTCAGGAATCTCCGTGCAGTCGGGCCTTGCCAAGAAGCTGGCCAATAGCTGGCGCAACCACAAATATGGTAGTCGTCGTCCGTCGTTGGGCGCGCTGGGGGTGGCGATCGTCGGGGCCACGCCGCCACTGCGTGGATGGATCGAGGCGGAGTGTCGGCATTTGCCGGTTCAGCCGGCGGGGGCAGCGCCGCTGCGGGTGCTGGACGTCGGGCACGGCGATGCCCGATTCCTCCGGTTCGTCCGCGAGATCGGTTATCAGGCAGCGGGCGTCGAAATTGATCCCAAGGCGGTAGCGCAGGCCAAGAGCGACGGGCTGGATGTCCATCAGGGCGACATCGACAGCGCCCTCCAAATTTGGGGCGAGGCAAGTTTCGACTTTATCACGCTCAGTCATGTGATCGAGCATGTGCATGAGCCGCGTCACGTCATCGCCGTCGCCAATCGGCTGTTGCGTCCCAGCGGGCGGCTTTGGATCGAATGCCCCAATCCGGCATCTAACGGGATCAAGCGGTATGGCATGCACTGGCGCGATCTCGATCCCCCGCGCCACATCTGTATTCCCAGTTTCAAGGCGCTGCGCGACATAGCCGCGGAAACCGGCATAGTCGTCGAGAAGCGACATTCACGTCCCTTCGTACCGTTCGAAGTATATCCGTTTTCCGCACGTGCCAGTGGCCAGTCGGGTAAGAGCGGGTATCTGGCGGCGGCACGGGCGGAGATCACGAATAGTCTCGCCAATGGTCCACGCGAATGGCAGACGATCACCTTTCGCAAAGCCTCGTGAGAAGCGCCCTCTCCATGCATACCCCCGAAATTACGAAATCATGACTTCCCCCGTCCAGCTCATCCGCCCGCGCCGGTTCGGCGATGCCCGTGGCTGGTTTACCGAGGTCTATAATCGCGACACCTTTGCCGCGATGGGGATCGAGACCGTGTTCGTGCAGGACAATCATTCGCTCTCCGCCCCCGTCCACACCCTGCGCGGGCTGCATTTTCAGACGCCGCCGCGCGGGCAGGACAAGCTGGTGCGGTGCGTCCGGGGCCGGATTTTCGACGTCGCGGTCGATGTACGGCGCGGATCGCCGACTTATGGCCAGTGGGTGGGCGCCGAACTGAGCGCCGAAAACGGACATCAGCTGTTCGTGCCCATCGGCTTTGCACATGGCTTCCTGACGCTGGAGCCGGATTGCGAGGTCAGCTATAAATGTTCGGACACCTATGCCCCCGATCATGACGGCGGCATCCGTTGGGATGATCCGGCGCTGAAGGCCGTCGACGGCGAAGCCGGTGGCATTGCCTGGCCGATGCCCGCCGGCGTTGAGCCGGAACTGTCGGCCAAGGACAGGGTTCAGCCGCTGCTGGTCGATTTCGACAGCCCCTTTGCCTATGATGGCCGCCCGCTGGCCCCGCTTGCCTGAAGGACTTTAGACCCATGCGCATTTTCGTCACCGGCGGCGCCGGTTTCATCGGCTCGGCCCTTGTGCGTCACCTGATCGAAAATACCGACCATGAGGTGCTGAATTTCGACAAGCTGACCTATGCCGGCACGCTGACGACGGTAGAGCGGGTTTCGCAGTCCAACCGCTATCGCTTCGTCCAGGGCGATATTTGCGATGCCGACGCGGTGCGCGCGGCGATTGCCGAGTTCAGGCCCGACGTCATCACGCATCTGGCCGCCGAAAGCCATGTCGACCGTTCGATCGACGGGCCGGGCGCGTTCATTCAGACCAATGTCGTCGGCACCTATGTCATGCTGTCCGAGGCGCGCGCTCACTGGCTGGGGCTGGACGCAGCCGCGAAGGAGGCGTTCCGCTTCCATCATATCTCAACCGACGAGGTTTACGGAACGCTGGGCGAGATCGGTCTGTTTACCGAAGACACCCCCTATGACCCGCGCTCGCCCTATTCGGCGTCCAAGGCCGGGTCGGACCATCTGGTCAGCGCATGGGGTCACACGTTCGGCCTGCCGGTGCTGATCACCAACTGCTCTAACAACTATGGCCCCTATCACTTCCCTGAAAAGCTGATCCCGCTGATGATCGCCAAGGCGCTGGATGGCGAAAAGCTGCCAATCTACGGCAAGGGCGATCAGGTCCGCGACTGGCTGTATGTCGAGGACCATGTCCGCGCTTTGCAAGCGGTGTTCGAACGCGGGGTGCCGGGCCGCACCTATAATGTCGGCGGCCATAATGAGCGCCAGAATATCGAAGTGGTACGGACGCTGTGCGCGATCCTGGACGAACTGCGTCCGCGTGCCGACGGCAAGCCCTATACCGAACAGATGACCGAGGTTGCCGACCGGCCCGGCCATGACAAACGCTATGCCATCGACGCGGGACGCATCGGAAACGAGCTGGGCTGGACACCGGCCGAGACGTTCGAAACGGGTATCCGCAAGACGGTCGAATGGTATCTGGCCAATGAAGCATGGTGGCGTCCGCTGGTCGCGGCCAAGGCAGCCGAACGCCGGGGTGTTGCCGCGTAAGATTGTCGGCCTGTCGACATGCCGGAGGTGAATGTGAGCCAATCCCGCGCGATCCTGGTCACCGGTGCCGGTGGGCAATTGGGTACCGAGCTTCAGCGGTGCCGCTGGCCCCAAGGGTGGGAAGTGGTCGCGATCGACCATGACACGCTCGACCTGACCGATACCGCCGCCATCGCCGCGATGATGGCGTCACGCCAATGGGCGGCGGTGATCAACGGCGCCGCCTATACCGCCGTCGACAAGGCCGAAAGCGATGTGGTGACGGCCTGGGCCGTCAACGCCATTGCCCCCGCCGCCTTTGGTGAAGCCTGCGCCAAGGCAGGCATCCCGCTGGTTCAGGTGTCGACCGATTATGTGTTCGCCGGCGACAAGGATGGCGCGTGGGAAGTCGATGATCCCGTCGCGCCGCTCGGCGTCTATGGCGCATCGAAACTGGGCGGCGAGTTGGCGGTCAGAACATCCGGCGCGCGCCATGCGATCGTGCGGACTGCCTGGGTCGTGTCGGCGCATGGGCATAATTTCATCAAGACGATGCTGCGCGTGGGCGAAAGCCGCGACACGCTGACCGTGGTCGACGACCAGCGCGGTTCGCCCACCATCGCCGCCGATCTGGCGCAAGCATTGATGACGATTGCCGTGCGTCTGGTCGAGGATGCCGACGCCCCCACCGGCACCTTTCACTTCAGCAATGCGGGCGCGGTCAGCTGGGCCGGGTTCGCAAGCGAGATCTTCCGCCAGTCGGCCCTGCGCGGTGGTCCAAGCGCCGCCGTCACGCCGATCACCACGGCCGATTATCCCACGTCCGCCCGGCGCCCCGCCAACTCGCTGCTCAGCCATGACGCGATCCGCGCCGCATATGGCATCGAACCGCGCGACTGGCAGGCGGCACTCAGCGACGTTCTCGACGACCTTATCGGAGCAGTGAAATGAAAGGCATCATCCTGGCCGGCGGTTCCGGCACCCGGCTCCACCCAGCGACGCTGGCGGTCAACAAGCAGCTGCTGCCGATCTATGACAAACCGATGATCTATTACCCGCTCAGCGTGCTGATGCTGGCGGGCATCCGCGACATCCTGATCATCTCAAGCCCCGAATATCTGGGCAATTATCAGCGGCTGTTCGACGATGGTTCGGCGTTCGGGCTGAACATCGAATATGCCGAACAGCCCAGCCCTGACGGTCTGGCACAGGCGTTCACCATCGGCGCGGATTTCATCGGCGACGATAACGTCGCTCTGGTGCTGGGCGACAATATCTTCTTCGGCGCGCACCTGACCGACCTGTTGGCCAGCGCCGTCGAGCGCAAGAGCGGCGCGACGGTGTTCAGCTACCGCGTCGAGGACCCCGAACGTTACGGCGTGGTCGAGTTCGGTGAGGGCGGCAAGGCGATCAGCCTTGAGGAAAAGCCCGCACAGCCGAAATCGAACCATGCGGTGACGGGCCTGTATTTCTATGACAACCGCGTCGTCGAAATGGCCCGCAACCTGAAGCCGTCGGCGCGTGGCGAGCTGGAGATCACTGACCTCAACCGGCTATATATGGAAGCGGGCGACCTGTTCGTTGAACAGATGGGCCGCGGCTATGCCTGGCTCGACACGGGCACGCATGACAGCCTGCTGGAAGCGGGCGAGTTCGTCCGCACGCTCCAGCACCGGCAGGGCATCCAGATTGCGTGCCTTGAGGAAATCGCCTTTGAAATGGGCTTCATCACTGCCGAACAGGCCCGCGCCGCGGGCGAGCGGTTCAAGAAAACCGCTTATGGCCGCGCCATTCTGAACGCGGTCGAGGGTCGCTGACCCTTGGACGGGGGCGGTCCGGCGGCCGCCGCTGCCCCTATTCGCCCATCGGGCTTTCGCCATATTTCCGCAGCACATCGTTGAACGCTTCCGCCATTAGCGCCTGAAGGCTGCGGTCCTGGCGTCGGGCGAGCATGTGCATGGCCAGCGACATTTCGGGCGTGAAGAACCCGGCAATCTGCTTGCGCCCCTCACGGCTTGCCGCGCGCGGGGGACTGGCGGGGGCCGTTGGCAGCGGCGGAGATGCGTCAACGGGCGCCGGAGTGGGCGCGGCGGTGCGCAGATTGGCGAAACTGGGCTTGCGGCTCATGCGGGCACCTTGAAGCGAGGAACAGGCATGTCGAGCTGTCGACATGTCCACTTGTAAAGATCGCGTATCTCGTCGGCTGCCTTGCCCGACGGTTCGCTTTCCATGACGCTGCGCCCCTCGGCCGATGCGTGGCGATAGGCGGCGCGGTCGGGCACCAGCACCGGGCAGGGCGGCGTGCCGAAACTGTCGACCAGTTCGCCCGCTTCCGCATAGATGCGCGGCGCATTGGGGCTGCCGGCGGTGAAGACCACAAAGGCCGGCTTCTTCAACAGCTGCACCAGCTTGGCGGTCGTCTGGATGGCCGACAGGTCGAAGGCGCTGGGCCGGCACGGGATCAGCACCAGATCGGCCACCTCGACCGCGGCGCGTGCGGCACTGTCGGCATGGGGCGGCGTGTCGATGACGATAAAATCGGCCCCCTGCCCGCTGGCGGCGGCAACCTTGGCCGCCAGTCGCGGCGGCGGGCTGTCGATCACTTCCGGCGGAGCATCGTTCCGCCACGATGCCCATTGGCTGGCGGTCGCCTGGGGATCGGTATCGACGATCAACGCGACCCGCCCCGCGGCCTGCGCCGCGGCGGCAAGATGGATGGCGAGCGTCGTTTTCCCGGCCCCGCCCTTCTGGCTGATGATCGCTACTGTCGGCATGTCGTCGACCCTACATGTCGACAAGTCGAAGGTCGAGTCTCAATCGCGCATTTCCAGCATTTCCGCGCATGACAAAGGGTCATGTTTCACAATGCCCTGCCCGCTTGCTCCCGTCGGGGAGCATCGGGGCGGCGTTAGCCGACCCGTCCGACCTTTGGGAGGTCGGTGGCGATTGTTGGTGAACGTGGCGGTGGTTTCGGGCGCCATGAAGCGTGTTGGCCGACTAGGCCAACGCCGTTTGCGCTTATCCTAATGGAATTAGGTAGCGGTTGAGGATCAGAATGAGACTCGCATGATGCATCGAGCGCAGCGCCCAGCTTTGCGAGCACGCGGCCAAGCGCACCGCCGACCAGCGCCTCGGCCAGTTCGCGGCAGTTCAGCCCAGCCAGCATTGCCGCATTGGCGGCGCGGCGTTCGGTCTCTGCCACGACGACATCGTCCGGCGGCGGCGCAGGACGCAGCCAACGCGGCAGGCAGGATGCGATACGCCGGGGCAGGACCGGGCGATAGGCGTTGGAGGTCTGGGCATAGCGTGGGCTGCTCCCCTGCCCCTCCACACGCCGGAAACGGCGCTGGCGCACCAGAAAGCCCAACGCCTCAAGCACCGCTAGCGCGCGCGCGACGGTGGCACGGCCCAGGCCCGTTGCTTCGGCCAACCAGTCATAGCTAGGAAAGACGCGCCCCTGATTGAGCCGCGCCAGCGTGCAGATCTCTTCATAGACGCGCACCGCCCCGCCGGTCAGCCGGGTGAGCTGGCGCTCGGCCGCGCTCAGCGTGCGTTCGCCGCGACGCTCGATCCGGCGCAACCGCCGCCCGCTGTCCAGTGCCGCCCGCACCATGCGGGCAAGGCGATCGGTCTCGCCGCGCGCGGGCACGGCAAAGAACATCTCTTCGAACGTCCCCGCTTCGATGCTGTCGCGCCGCACGGGCGCGCCCGTCGGATGCGGGGCGCCCCTGCGCGCAGGCGCGCGGCGCACGGGGATAGACCCCAATGCCATGCGGGTCGCATCGCCAAGGCTGTGCAGTGCCATCTTCCTTCCCCCATCAGGGGCCGGGACCGGGCAAAAAAGGGGCGTGGCGCGAAACGCGCATCCTTGCGGCGATGGTCGCCCTGGGATATTGGAAAGGGACCTGAGTAGATCCGATCGACGTTTGGCGACGTCGTTCCAAAATCCTGGGATGCCCGGCCTTCGTGCCGGGCTTTCCTTTATGTGGTCACGGCCGCTCCATTTCCTTCCGGCCTTCACCGGACATTCGGTTCCCCCCGGCACGGCGCCGGAACATTCCCCGATTGTCGCTGAAAAAATCCAACATCGGAAGCGCTTACGGTTCGTGCTTTCGAGTAGGAAATGCCAAAAAAGTTCGTGCTTTCGAGTAGGAATGGCCCTTTAGATTCGTGCTTTCGAGTAGGAAATGCCTTTTCGATTCGTGCTTTTGAGTATGAATGAAAGGAGGGCACGACTCGCGCCGCCGCGAATCGGGCGGGGTGATTCGGACGTGATTCGCGCGGGCGTTTTTCCGGGCTATTCGCCGGCGATGGCCGCGGCGCCCGCATCCTCTTCGATCGCGGTGGGGCGCGGCGTGATGATGACGCTGCACGGCGTTGCGCGCCGTCCGCGCCGGGGCTGCACAGCCTCGGCAGCGTCTGTCGCCACCGTTTCCACCAGCTGCAATCGATAGCCGGGAATGGCATCGGCTACGGCGATCGCCTTCAACGCGTTACGGAAATTGGCGAGCGGGTTCTGATAGCCGATCTGAAGGCGGAACGTGGCCAGGTCGACCTCGATCGCGCCGCTGTCCCCCTCCCCTTCGCCTTCGTGCGGGCAGGTGGAGCGGGCGACCTCGTAAATGCGCCGTTCGATCGGGCCGAGCTGGAAATAGGCATTGGCATAATCCAGCACATGCCGGTCGAGCAGGATCGCACGGTACAGCCAGTCACACAGGCGAACCTTGACCGCCTTTAACCGCCGGTCGCCGGTTTTGGTCTTGGAATAATGCAGCCTTGCTTCCGACAGCCATGAAAAGAAGCCCTCCTCACCCTCGCCGCCGGCTTCGATATTGGTCTTGATCTGTGTGCCTTGCAGCCGCTCCAGCGCTTCCGACAGGCGTGAATAGGAACGCGCCGAATGATTGCTGCCCGTCACGCTGAACAGATCATGGGCGGTAAAGACGAAATCCTGCTGCACCGTCTCGCCCGCCTCGATCTTCGCTGCCATCAGGCTGGCGATATAAAGCACGATTTCCTTGTCATAAATCGTTGCCACCCCGTTGGCCGATGGGCGCACCTCGATCATCACCCGGTCGTGATTATAGGTCAGCGGCTTCATCCAGCGATGTTTGGACAGCGCGAAAAAGGGAAAGGCCGCCAGCGAGCGTTCACCCCGGATTTCGCCGTAAAGCGGGCTGTCCAGACGGAACAGCTCCCCCTGTGGCACGGCGGCCGCACCAATGCGCCGCCGCGGCGATGCAGAGGGCGTCGAGGTGCCGGAAGCGGGGGTAGATGGGGTGGAACGGCTCATCGCAGTTTTCTACTCAAAAGCACGAACTTTGCGGCGTTCGCGGGGGTCTTACAAGGGTACAGTCCGCAAGGGCGTGGGGCAATTCGTGCTTTTAGGTATAAATTGGCCGGGTGGCCTGCCCTGCCTCGCAACGGAAACGCCCGCCGCTCAAATGTCGACACGTCGACGATCAGACGCGCGGGCGGTCGCGCACCGCCATCGGGCGCAGCCGCACGGCCAGGCTGATGACCAGCGGCCAGAACAGGGTGTTGCCGATATCGGCCAGCGTGTCGTCCACGCGCAGCCCGTAATGTAGATAATCGAGTAGTTCATTGGCCAATTCGGCCACGACGACCGCGGCGAACGGAATGAAGCTGCCCAGCGACCGTCCGGTCGCAATCCGGACAAGCAACAGGATCGCCATCCCGGCGTGAATATGCAGGATCGCGTCGGGCAATCCGGTGCCGTCGCCGATCCACAGGATCCATTCGTGATAAATGCCGGGAATATCCATGCCCGCGCCAATGACGGCGCGGGCACAGGAAGCAAGTGGAATATCGCAAATGTTCGACATGTCGACATTCATACAAGACGACATGTCGGTGCCGGTCAGGTGATGACGCTGGGTTCGTCCATGCCGGTGTGGCGGGTGATTCCGGCCAGCGCATCCGCCGCCTGGATCAGGGGCGCCAGCGCGTCCGCCGTCTCCAGCGCCAGTTCGCCATCGGCACCGACATAGCGTTCCAGATAGACGCGCAGCGTCGCGCCTTGCGTGCCGGTGCCCGACAGGCGGAACACCACGCGCGATCCGTCGGCAAAGCCGATGCGGATACCCTGATGCGCGCTGACCGAACCATCGGTGGGATCGGTATAGCTGAAATCGTCGGCGGTACTGACCGCGCCCGCAGCCGTTTCGCGGCCGGGCAGGGTGGGGAGGGCGCCGCGCAGTTCCGCCATCAGCGCGTCAGCGCGTTCGGTGGCGATCCCTTCATAATCGTGGCGCGCATAGTAATTGCGGCCATATCGCGCCCAATGCTCGGCCATGATCTCGGTTACGGGCTGACGCCGCACAGCCAGGATGTTGAGCCACAGCAGCACTGCCCACAGCCCGTCCTTTTCGCGGACATGGTCGGACCCGGTGCCCGCACTTTCCTCCCCGCAAATTGTCGCCATGCCGGCGTCGAGCAGGTTGCCGAAGAACTTCCAGCCCGTCGGCGTCTCGTACAGCGGGATGCCCAGCGCCTGCGCCACCCGGTCGGCAGCGCCGCTGGTCGGCATCGACCGCGCAATGCCCTTCAGCCCGCGGGCATAGCCGGGCGCCAGATGCGCGTTCGCCGCCAGCACTGCCAGCGAGTCCGATGGCGTAACATATTGATGCCGACCGATAATCAGGTTGCGGTCGCCGTCGCCATCGGACGCGGCACCGAAATCGGGACCCTCCTCGGCCATTAACCGCTCATACAGGTCGCGGGCATGGACCAGATTGGGATCGGGATGGTGGTGGCCGAAGTCGGGCAGGGGGGTACCGTTCACCACCGTCCCCGCAGGCGCGCCCAGGCGACGCTCAAGGATTTCGGTCGCATAGGGGCCGGTAACCGCGCTCATCGCATCGAAGCTCAGCGTGAAGCCGCCCGCGAACAGCGCACGGATCGCGTCGAAATCGAACAGCGTCTCCATCAGATCGGCATAATCGGCGACGGGATCGATCACCTCGACCGTCATCTCGCCCAGCATCTGCGTGCCCAGCTGGTCGAGGTCGATATCGGGCGTGTCAAGCGTCCGATATTCGCTGATTTCCAGCGTGCGCGCATGGATGGCGGCGGTGACGCCCTCAGGCGCGGGGCCGCCATTGCCGATATTATATTTGATGCCGAAATCCTCGTCCGGCCCGCCGGGATTGTGGCTGGCCGACAGGATCAGCCCGCCAAAGGCCCCCGATTTGCGGATGACGTGGCTGGCCGCCGGGGTCGACAGGATGCCGCCTTGCCCCACCAGCACCCGACCAAAGCCATTGGCGGCGGCGATCCGCAGCATGGTCTGGATCACTTCGCGGTTCAGATAGCGTCCGTCGCCACCGACCACTAGGGTCTGCCCGGCGAACCCGTCCAGACTGTCGAACACCGACTGGACGAAATTGGCGGCATAATGCGGCTGCTGGAAGACACGCACCTTTTTGCGAAGGCCCGATGTGCCGGGCTTTTGATCGGGATACGGCGTAGTCGCGACGGTCTGGATCATCATGGCCCCCTTGATGGACGGCGCTGGTGCTGCCCGATCGCGCTTTGCGGCGCAACATCGGATCGGTACCGATTTGCCCGTCCGACTGATCGAGCCGTTGAATCAATCGGCAGCGAATTGATTCAGACAAGTCGTCGGACGGTTGGGGTGCGACCGTTTATTGTTGCGCCATGATGCTGCCCTTCGATCCCATCGAGCTGGTCGCCGTTGATCCGGCGCGCAACATCCACCGGCGCTGGCGCGTGTCGGCGGGGCGCGATCTGTTTGGGTGCATCGTCATCCGCACCGAATGGGGCCGCGTGGGCGCGGGCGGGCGGTCCTTGCTGCGCAGTTTCGGGGATGAGGGCGAAGCGGCAGCCTATGTCCGCACGCTGCTGCGCCGTCGGGCCGGAGCGGTACGGCGGATTGGCACACCCTATCGCCCGGCGGCCCTGCCTCTCTAACGTGGCAGGCAATTAGTCCCGCTTAACATTGTGTTGGACATCATTAACGTTATCGTAGGCATCTGTCTGCAACCGTTGCTTCGGAGGTCGCGATGCTTGAGAAACTCGTCCAGATTGTTGAAAGCGTCGAGCTGATGGGTGGCGATCCGGTCAGCGAAATCCTGGCCCCCAGCGAAATCAGGGCGATTGCAGAGGCGCTGCTGGATGCTGGCTTTCAACTGTCGGCGGATGGCGCGGGCGCTGGCGCCACGCCCTCATGGCTGGCGGCGATACCGCCGCATATGCGGGACTGTTTCCACGCATAAGAGCGGCGCGCAGGCCGGGATTACCCGAACCTGCCCGCCCCTTAAAATGCCCGGTGCCGATCCCGGAACCAGGACCGGCTGCCTATAACCGTCATTCGCCGATGAAGTCGGCCACACCCGCCGCCGAACCGACGCGGCTATAGATGAAATAGACCGCGTCATCCTGTTCAACCACACCGTCGAACTCAAGCGAGCGGATGGTGGCGCCGGTCTCGCTGCGGATCGTGACGGTGCTGCCATCGGCCAGGTCGAGGATGCGGTTGCGGCCGAATTCGATCGTGGTGTCTTCGTTGGAATCGAAGATCGCCATGCGCGTGACCAGAATATCGGTCCGGCCGAAATCCAGGATCGTGTCGCGCCCGGTCGCCGCCCGGTTGTCGAACAGGAAAATGTTGCCGTCCGCGCCGCCACGGAGCTGGTCGTTGCCCAGTCCTCCCTCGATCAGGTCGCGTCCGGCAGCGCCGTTGATGACATCGTCACCGCCAAGACCGCGCAGCACATCGCCCTCCCCCGTGCCCGTCAGGGTTTCGGCAAAGTCGCGGAAGTCGAACTGGGCAAGCGCCGGGTCATGGTCCGACAGCGCAGGATTGTCCCCGCCTTGCGAATTATAGCCAGTGTTGATGTGGACGACGTCATATTCGGCCACCGCGCCTAGTTGCTGGTCGACCAGAACATGGTCGATCGCCTGCGTCCGGCCGTCGAACGTATAGGTATAGCGTTCGGCCTCGCTCAGTTCGGTGACCGTCAGATTGTCGAACCGTGCGCCGCCGACCCGAGCATTCCCATCGGCATCGACATGGCCGGTCGCCACTTCCAGCGGACGATAGAAATAGAAGTCGTTGAAATCGCCACCGGCAATGATGCGATTGCCGCTGTCGTCGCCCTGAATGGTGTCGAGCATCGCCCACAGATCCTCAGCAATCTCGTTGCGCTCGGCCCAACCGTTATTTTCCGGATCGCCCGCCGTCAGATCCTGGTCGAACTGCCAGAACTGCCCGCTGCCGCCCTTTGACGGCAAGTGGTTGGCGGTCACGAACACGTCGTTGCCGTTGAAAGTGAACTGTGCCAGCAGCGACTTGCGCGTGTTGGTCCAGTCGCTTGCGGCGATCTGGCCGGCAATCATGCTGTCGTCATAGACAATGCGATCGCCCGCATCGCGTGTGCCGTCGCCGATCCGGTCGGTGAACTCGCGCCGTTCCTCGATCGTGGCGTCCGCCGCCAGATCGCCCAGCTGCACCCGGTTGGTGTTGTATAGGAAGCCGACACGGATATTGCCGCTCTGCTGCCCGCCCTCTGCGTTGTAATCGGGCAGCTCGTCGACCCACTGGTAACGCTCACCCGTGGCGGCGTTCAGCGCGTCGACCAGCATCTGCCAGCTTTGCGACGCGTCGGTGCCGGTCGGGAACGTGCCGTCACCACCCGCAGCGCCGTTATTGTCCTGGATCTCCTCGATCGACAGGATGTCGGGAGCGTTCAGATTGACGGCAATCGCCTCCGCAATGTCCGCGAACCGGGCGGCGCCGTCGGTGGGGTCCAGATTTTCGACATTGAATGTCGCAAAGCTCAGCGCGCGCTCGTCCTTGGCAATCGTCGTCGTCTCACGCTCGGGCGTCACATCCTCGATCGGCGTCACGGGTTCGGTCACGAACAGCTTGAGGTCGGTGAAGTCGAAGTCGAGAATGCCCGTCACGTCCCCAAGCCGGTCGCCCATCGACGCGCTGTCGACCAGCCCCGCCGGAGCGCCGGTGGCGAAATCGCTGAAGTCGAGTTCGATCACGTCCGGATTGACATCGCCATCATGCAGATAGCTGCCCCCGGCGCGCGTATCGTCCAGCGAGCTGTCGGTATCGGGCGGCGACAGCGGCGGATCACCGGCGATGGTATAGCCGCCGCGATCGTTGATCTGGTCGGCATTGGCGTGAACGGTCGAATAGGCCTTGAGAAAGGGATCGCCGCCCGACAGGCTGACGAAACCGTCGGCCACCACCATGTCGGGAATGGTGACGCGCATTCCTTCGACCGTTTCTAAGAAATCCAGCGCATCCTGACCCGGATCGAAAGCGCCGTCGGCATCGTCGGCGCTATCAAGGTAATCGGGCGTCTCGCTGGTCAGCACCGCATTGGGGATGGCGCGGCCCGCCGTTCCGTCCAGCACATATTCGGGCAGCACATTGCCGCTGGACACAATGCTGTAGCCCAGCGTGTTGACCAGCATGGTGCGCGGCAGATTGCCGAACGACTGATATTCCATCACCCGCGCGCTGACCGTCACCAAATCGCCAACCTGAAGATCGGGCGCGAAGCCGGACAGCGCGGTGCCGGCGTTGCGATCGTCGCGGGTCATGACGAAGATACCCTCGGACGTCAGCGCACTGGCATCCCAGTCGGCGTTTTCCTCCATCAGGTAGAAGCCCTGACGCGTACCGCTGGCATCGAGCGCGGTGACGACCGCCTGCACCGTGACGATTGTCGTCGACGCGCTGTTGAACGCGAAATTGCCCTCGGCGGCCAGCACGGCGCTGAAATGCGCGCTACCCTGCACATCGCTGATGCGAAAGAAATCGTCGCTCAGGATCGTGCCTGTGCCGGTGCCGTCGGCGATGGTCGCGCCGTCGCTGGCGCCCGACAGGTTGACGAGAAACGCCTCGTCCCCTTCCCTGTGGGTATCGCCATTCACGACGATCTCGACAGTGGCGCTGGTCTGCCCTTCGGCGAACTGCACCGTCCCGGCGGTCGCGACATAATCGCTGCCCGCGGCGGCGGTGCCGTCGGCGGTCTGATATTCGACCGAAACGGCGCTGGTGCCGCCGGTGCGCGTGATGGTGATGGTCGCGATCGTCTGACCGTCATTCCCCTCGACCACGCTGGCGTCGCCGATCGACAGGCTGGCGGGCAGGCCGTCGTCGTTACGGATGGTCGCCTGACCCTGGGCATCGTCGGTGATGGCCCCATCGGTCGCGTCCGACAGGTTCAGGAAGAAAGTCTCGTCACCTTCGGTCACGGTATCGCCAAACACCTGCACTTCGACGCGAGCAGTCGCCTGACCGGCTTCAAACCGGATGGTGCCGCTGGCGGCGACATAGTCGTCGCCCTCCGTGGCGGTGCCCGATGCCGTGGCGTAATCGAGGCTGAAGGCCTCCTCCCCGCCCGAACGCACGATGGTGAAGGCCAGCACGCGGGCGCCGCCATTACCCTCGGCAATGCTGACGTCGCTGATGCTGACGCGTGGCGTCGGCGCGATGAAGCTCTGTCCCGCATTCACGCTGCCAGGCGTGTCGTCGGTGATCAGCGCCCAGCTGAAGTCGCTCGCCTGGGTGCCGGTGCCGACGCGCCCGATCGAGGTGCCGGTCTGCGTACCGTCTTCCGACACGCCAACATCGACACTGGTCTGCCCTGCGGCGGGACCGTTGGCGGCCGTGAAGCTGCCTTCATAGGTGATGAATTCCGCGACGCGGCCATCGGGGCGGACCAGCGCGATCCCGTCCGGTTCGGTACCCGCGGCATTGCCGTTCTGAAGCCCGTTGGCGGGATAGGACACGCTGATCGTGCCAAAGCCGCTGGCTTCGTCGGCAATGATCCCGGACAGCGTCACCGCGCTGCCATAGGTGCCGAGCTGGGCCGGATTGCCGTTATACAGGACGATCTGCCACCCGGTCAGGTCGGTGCCCGCCGCCCCGGCAATTTCGACGAACTCACCGGTATCGGTGCCGCCATTGTCGTAATGAAATTCATTGATGAACGGATCGCTGGGTGCTGCCGCCACATCGTCATTGGCGATAATGCCCGTGGCTTCCGCGCGGTCGATGGTCGAACCGCCGGTCGCGTTGAACAGCGACAGCGTCATGGTTTCATTGCCCTCGACGACGGTGTCGCCCGCCACTTCGATCGTAACCATCCGCTGCGTTACGCCATCACCAAACGACAGCGTGCCGAACGGCAGCGCGGCGGCCAAGTCATCATTCTGCGCGGTCCCGGTCGCTGCAACGAAATCGACCGTGACGTTGCCGCTGCTGCCGCCCAGACGGTCGATGGTGAAGGTCATCAGCGTGACGCCGTCATTGCCTTCCTCAATAATGACATCGGCGACAGTGAAGCTGCCCGGCGCACCGGTCGAGACGTTGAAATTGGCCGGATAGGTGACGCCAGCTACATCGTTTTGCGTCCAGTTAACCGGGTCGGCGATCGCGGCCCGGATCTCGGCCGGCGTGCCGTCCAGCGGGCCGGTATAGGCGGCATTGTCGGCCCCGAACGCCAGCGCGTCGACCCCAGCGGTCAGACCGGTGGGCACCGCGCTGGTATTGGAATTGGTGGCATCGCCGGCAAAGCTGCCATTGCCATCGGCGAAATCGACCGCGAACAGAAATTCCGGGGCCGATGCCTCGCCGGTATAGGCTAAGATCTGATCGCCGCTGCCCGACGGATTGAACTGTCCGGTCAGGCCCGAAATCGCGATGACGGTGCCGACCGGCGTCCCTTCGGGCAAGACATATTCGAGCGTGCCTTCATTGGCGCGAAAGCCGCCTGCGGCCGTCCAGCCATTATCGGTGAAACGGATCGTCTCGCCGCCCAGATCGGCCAGCACGACAAAGGCGAACGACTTGACCCCGGTGTCGGCGCCAAAGCCAACGATCGCGATATCCCCACGCTGAACCACGATTTCATTCCCCTGTTTTGCCGCCCGTCATAGCGATGTCGCGGTGCGGCTTCAGGCGCTAGGCCGAGGACGTGACGATTTTGTTATGATTTGGTTAACCCTGGCTACCCGGGGCGTGGGCAAGCCGGGCCGGCGGAGACGAATGGTCCATATCAGGACGAGGAGATGCGCCGTTTTGTCAGCTGCACGCTTCTTACGCCCCGTTTGCGGTCGGCAATGTTTCCCCGGGAAACCTTTCGGATGTTTCCCCGGGGAAACCGTTTCAGTTAAGCGGGTGGCCGTCGCTGTCGAGCCGGGTCAGCAATGCACGGAACATGGCCGACAGATCGTCCGCGCCAAGGCCAGATCCACGGTGCAGCCGGATCGTCACGCCCTGTCGATTGATCACCTGCACCGATATGGCGGGGCGGCCATCGGCGCCATCGTGGCGATATCGGGTGAACGGATCGCTGCGGTCCTGCTTGGGCGCATCGAGCAGTCGGCGGACGACATCGGCGGCGGGGAGGGGAGGCAATCCGCCGGTGACGCGCTGTTTCTGTTCGTGGGCGATCCGTCCGGCCTCTGCCGGGATGGTGCCCGTGTCGTCATGGTCCAGCGCCTGCACCAGTGTATAGCCGGGCTTCAACTGGACATCGGCGGGCGACGCAAAAGCGGCGATGACCGCATCGGGCAGGGTAGCAACGCGCAGCATCTTGGACAGCCATCCCTTCGACACGTTCAGTCGTTCGGCCATGCGCGCCTGATGATTGCCGTAATGCACTCGCAACGCCTCTGCATAATTGCGTGCGCGTTCAAGGTCGGACACATCACGGCGTGCGCGGTTTTCAAGGTCGGCCAGACGAAACGCGGCCTCGTCGTCCAGATTGGCGACCTGGGCCACGAATTGCATGTCGGGATAGCTGTTGGCGCGCAGCCAGCGGATCGACCACAGCCGGCGGGTGCCTGCGATCACTTCATAGTCATGATCAGGGTCGCCATCGATCCGTCGGACGACGGCGGGCACCTTCTGCCCGCCCTCTGCGATGATCGAGCGGATCAGCTCGCCGCAATTCTCGGCCGACAGATACGCGTTGCTGCGGGCATTGCCCCGCCAGACGCGGACGCGCGCGGGATCGAGCAGCAATTGCGTCACCTGCCGCACCTCACCCGACGCCACCCGCGCCAGTGCCGATTCACGGCTGAGCAGCGTCGTTGCGCGGGTCCGTTCCGGCGCGGGGGCAGGGGGGTCGCACGACCGTTCGCCTTCGCCCTCATCCGCCAGCAGCGCGGCGAGATAGTCGGATTGCTTACGCGGCATGGACCAGCTCCTCTTCGCTGCTCGGCTCGACCCGACCCCAGCCTTGGCGGACCAGCTGTTCGACCTGCCGCATCGCTTCGTCCAGATTGGCGCGGCAGCGTTTGTGCGTACGCGGGGTGCCGATCGGCTTTTCAAGCTCATAAACCGTCATCATCCGCATCGCCGCATGGCTGATTTCGGCCGATTCCAGAATCGGCACCGGCAACAGCGCTGGACCAAAGCTCTGCTCCAGGATCGCCCGCACCATCGCATGGCTGGGATCATTGCCGTCGAACTTGGAACAGATCAGCCGCACGAATTGATAATCGACCGTGATTCCGGCCTGTGTCAGTTGCTGGAGCACCTGTTCCATCATCGACAGGAACTGCACCGTCGAACAGAAATCGGGCGTGGTCGCAGCCAGCGGGACCAGCAGCGCATTGGCCGCCTGCATCACTGCCAGGCTGATCGTGCCCAGCGCTGGCGGCGGGTCCAGCAGCACCACGTCGTAATCGGCGGCAAGGTCGATCAGACCCTGTTTCAGCTTGCGAAACCGCGCGGCCAGCACCGACCCGACCTCGCTTCCCGCCGCGGCCAGTTCATATTCGACATCGAACAGCTCAAGGTTGGACGGGATCAGGTCGACATTGGGCCACGGCGTCGATTTGACCGCATAATGCAGATCTATCTCGGTTGGGTCGATCGACAGATAGGGATACAGCGTTTCTGCACGCGTGATGTTGAAATGCGGGTTGAAGCCGAACAGCGTCGTCGTCGTCGCCTGGCTGTCGCAATCGACCACGAGCACGCGATAGCCCTGCACCGCCAAATAATGCGCCAAGTGCGTGGTTACGGTCGATTTGCCAACCCCGCCCTTGAAGTTCTGGACCGCGATGATCGCTGTCTGATCGCCGGATGCACGAGCGGGGGAAGCGCCCAGCACCGCGCGCATATGCTGCAGTTCGGCCACTGTATAGCCCATGCGGCGGCCGCTTACCGATGCCGGGGCAGGGGGCAAGCGCCCATCTTCCTCCGCCATGCGGATGCGGTTGGTAGAACAGCCCAGCAATTGCGCGGCCTCGGCAATACCGAACCGGATATGCAGGCTCTTGCGGCTTTCAGGCAGAAACGCCTTGCGCCGCAGTCGTTCGATCATCCGCTCGCCTGCACTGGCCAGATCGCTAATCTGGTTGAGAACTTCTGCCACGATGTCTCCCGAATGAAGCAGTTTTCGAGTTTCGATAGGCAGTGTGGTTCAATTGCGCAATGCTGCGGATCAAGGTCATGCATCCAGCCCGTGTGGCCGATGGCGCTGCAATCAGCTCGGTGCGCGTGCGCTGCGTCGTGCGACGATGCCGCGCAGTAGCGAAAACGTTTCCTCCAGCGTGCGTCGGCCCGAGGGGCGTGTCATCAGCATCGCGCCATAGGCCAGATAACCCAGCGTCACGGCAAGCAGCAGGCCGATAAGCGTGCGCGGCGCCACGGTGCCTGTGGCCAGCATGACGACGCCGGCGACGCTGCCCGCCAGGACAAAGGGTGAGGCGAGGTGAATCAGGTCCCGGGTCAATACCGGTCCCCGGCTGCCGGCTAGACGCCAGACCAGCGGCAGGCGGACGAAAATGTCGCTCAACGCATAAGCCGCCGCCACCCCCTCTGCCCCCCATGGCAGACCCGCCGCGAACGCCACCGCGCAACTGGCGGCGTTGAAGATGCCCCATCGGCCGAATTGACCCGTCCGGCTCTGGCTGATGAACAGCCAGCCCAGCGTTACCGTAAGCGGTTGGTGCAATGATGCCAGCGCCAGCCACCGGAAGATATCGACCGCGCCCGACCATTGCGCGCCCAGCATTAGTGGAATGGCGACATCTGCCCAGATCAACAGGCACAGGATACCTGGCAGCGTCAGCAACAAGATCTGCCCCACCGTCCGCGAATAGGCGGAACGGTAGCGTTCCGGCTCGTCCAACAGTCGCGACAGGGTCGGCACCATGACGCGCTGCAATGGCCATGTGATTTGCTGCAACGGGAACAGCAAAAGCTTGTACGCCCGGTCATACAGGCCAAGCGGTCCAGGCCCGTGGAAGCGACCGATCAGGATGTTGTCGAGGTTGCGGGCAAAGAAGTTGGTCAGGTTGAACGTGGTCAGCCCGCCGCCGAAACGCAGCATCGTCCAGACGCTGCGGACATGCGCTGGTCGGCCCGGACGCCAGCCCGACACCATCCACGCGCCTACCAGCGACGCCAGCGCGCTGGCCAGCGCATTGGCGACCAGCGCCCACGGACTGGGGTCGAACCATGCCCAAACAATCGCGGCGACCAGCCCGACGATAGCGGTCGCCATATCGACCAGCGCCAGCCCGCCGAAACGCATCATGCGCGTCGCCATCGCCAGATGCTGGGCGCCCAGTCCGGTTGTGAAGATCGCGACCGCAAGCGCCGTGACAATGGGGGTCAGTTCGTTCGCGTTGTAGAAAATGGCAGCTAGCGGAGAACAAAGCATCAGGATCAACATCAGCACGAACGACAACACCGCGTTGATCCAGAACATCGTGCTGGCCTGTCGATAGGTCAGCTCGCGGCTGACCACCACTGCCTGCGACAGCCCCAAATTCTGAGCCATGCTGGCAAAGGCGATGAGCGGGGACGCCATTGCCACGAGACCAAAATCCCGCGGCGACAGAAAGCGCGACAGCACCACCACCGAAGCGATCTGGACGGTCAGCTTCACGCCCTGCGCCGCGCCCGACATCATTGCTCCGCGCACGGCGCGCGCGCCCAGCCCCCCCGTGGCGTTGTCACGGGGAACGATATCGTCGGGCCGGCTATTCCCCTTTGCCATACAGGCCGCCTAGCCGCTCGAGGCGCGTTTGAAAATGCGCGAACGCATCCGGGCCAGGCTCAATCGCCGCCTGACAGCCGCTTATGGTGCGTCGGTGCTTTGCGGGCGCAGGCCGCCGGGGCCGGTCTGCCCCACGGCCACCTTGCGGGCCACGCGGTTCAGCATGCCCACCCACCACAAATCGAGCCGCGACAGCCACAATGCCATCAGGCCCGTTGCCAACAACGTTGCCAACGCAGCAAGACCGACACCAATCAGATTATAGCCCATGGCCAGCACCACCGCGCTGGCCAGCGACCCGATCACCGGGACGTGCAGGACATAGATGGCGAACGACAGCTGCCCCAGCTTGCGCGCACGCGGCCAGTCCGGTGCCTGCTCACGACGCCAGCGATGCACGCCCAGAAATACCAGTACCGCGCCCACGCCGTGGATCAGCCAGTCCATGCGCAGCACATGAACACCGATCTGCGGATCGGTGGCCATTTCTTCCGGGAAAGGCTTGTAGGTCGATCCAATCGCCAGCCCGAGTAAGATCAGCGTCGCCGCCACATGCGGCGGAAAGCGGATGGGAGAGCCGCGCAGGTATTTGGTTAGCAGCACCGTCACCGCGCAAATGGAGCAAAGGGAGTGTAGCGGCAGCGCCAGCAAGGCAATCAATCCAGTTGCGGCCACATCGAATAATGGGCGCCGCTCTCCGGCGATCACCAGCGCCGTGGACAGCGCAATCAAGCTGCCCAGCAATTCATAGCGCATGGTCCACAAGACCGAATTATATTGGCTCAACCCTTGTGCGAACAAGCGGATGCTGTCGGCCGCGCCACCGACGATCGAGGGATCCGGCCAGTTATTGCTGATCTTGACCCCGCCGCTATTGGCCAGCCACGATGAACCGTTAAGTGCTGATGCCTCGACATTCATCATCCATCCGGCTGCGAACAGTAGCGCGGGCAGCATCGCTCCCACGAATGTCATCGGGAACAGGCGGGGAAACCGCTTGGTCATTGCCACCAGCGTCGGCACCGTTACCCGTGCTTCGACCAGCCTGACCGTCAGCGCAAAACTGGACAGCACGAAGAAGATCGTGACCATGAACGGTCCATTGACCAGCGCCAGCACGAACGGGCGCTCGACCGCGATGCCCATCACATCGGCGAACAACGGCATTTGCGACGGAGGCAGGAATGCACGCAGGAAATGATAAATCACTACAGCGACTGCAGCCAGACCGCGCAGCAATTCAAGGTCATCGTAGCGCGTCGGCCTGTTCATTTACGGCACTCCTGCCGGATGATCAAAGATGGTCTTATTAACGACACATGTTTGACTGTCACGCGCAAAAGCGACGGCCTGTGATCCACGAACGTCGTCAAACATAACGGTCGCAAAACAAGCCTCGATTTGCGTCCGATATTCCCGTTTTGGTACCCGTATCGCAGGGAACCCAACGGCAATACGTTGCGTTGGACGGCATCTTCAAGCTAATGTCAACTGCGCTTCGCATTACCGCCCTGAATTTGGTTTGGCATCGTGGGTACTGGTCGGCGCAGCGCAAGTGGGGGGCACGTGCATTACCGATCAATTGACGATCTGAATCGGACGATTCAGACCAGCGTGGGGCTGCTCCCGCGCGATATCGACTTGGTTGTCGGCATTCCTCGCAGCGGGCTGCTAGCGGCCAATCTCATCAGCCTAGCGCTGAACCTGCCGCTAGCCGATCTGGACGGATTTCTGGAAGGACGCATCCTGTCGGCGGGGTCCACCCGTCGCCGGACCGGTTTCGACCGCGCGGCCGACGCGTTCGAGCGTGTGCTGATCGTCGACGACAGCATCCTGTCGGGCGCTGCAATGCGCGAGGCGCAGGAAAAGGTCGCTCGCGCCGGTCAGACGCATCGCTGTCTCTTCTGCACCGTATATGGCCCGGAAGAGGATGTGGTCGATGTCGACATCATCATGGAACGCGTGCCGCGTCCGCGTGTGTTCCAGTGGAACTTCATGAACCACAAGGTGCTGGAGCGCGCGTGCCTCGACATTGACGGAGTGCTGTGTTGTGATCCCACGCACGACGAAAATGACGATGGGCCGAGTTACACCAGTTTTCTGGCCAATGCCCGGCCGCTGATGGTGCCCGGTCGGCGGGTGGCGCATTTGGTGACAAGCCGGCTCGAACGCTATCGCCCCGAAACCGAAGCGTGGCTGGCCGCTCGCGGCATCGAATATGGAAAGTTGTGGATGCTCGATGTCCCGACGGCAGCGGAACGCCGCCGCCGCGGCGCGCACGGTGCCTTCAAGGCGCAGGTCTATGCCAGTGTCGACGCCCAGCTTTTCGTAGAGAGCGAGGAACGCCAGGCGATCGAGATCGCACGGCTTTCGGGCAAGCCCGTGCTGAGCATCGAAAGCCACACCGTCATCCAGCCCGATGCTCATCTGGAACATGCCGAACGTCTCCGCCGCCGTACCGCGCGCCTGCGGGAGCGGATGTCAAGCGAACGTCATGGCTGGCGCCGGGTCATCAAACGCGTGTTGCATCGCATCCTGGGCCGGAAACGTACGGAATCGCTTCTGCTGTCCAAGCGGCGCATGCGCAGCCTTTAGCAACGGGAACCAAAACCGACGCGACGGCTTTGCAGTGGAAGCGCAGACGCGCCCTGCATTTCGTGCGCTTTGTCAAAACAATAGGGGGAATAGCGGATGTCCGACGAAGCCGGCCTGATCCTGAGCGATACGACCGATGCACAGCAGTTCGTCGGCACCGATGCTACCGACACAGTCAGCTTTGCCGATGCAGGGCGGGGCGCGATCGCGGACCTGTCGCTGGGTACCGCCTATAAATCGCTGCGCATCCTGCCCTTCGGCGATTCAATCACTTATGGCGTCATCGGCAGCACCACCGACACCGAAAGCGGGGGATACCGCACCTATTTGCAAGAAATGCTTTCGGCGTTTGGGGTCACCGTCGACATGGTCGGTTCGGCCAGCAACGGCCCCGACAATATCGATCGCGACCATGAAGGGCGTCGCGGATGGACGCTGAACCAGCTCAACGGCATCGACGAACAGGTCATTGTCGACCATGCGCCCGACGCCGTGCTGTTGATGGCCGGCACCAATGACAGCGCCCGCGACAGTTCGACGACGATGATTGCCGACCTTCGTGCCCTGATCGTCAGCATGACCGATCAGGATCCCGATCTGGTACTGTTCGTCGCATCGATACCGCCGGTTCGGGTCGGGCAGCAGTCGCAACTGCGCGCCGATCGCGTCGATGCCTATAATGATAAAATGCCGGACCTGATCGCCGAACTGGCGGCGGCCGGGCGCAACGTCCATTTTGTCGACATGCGCGGTCTGGACGTGGCCGATGTGTCGGCGCCTCCGATCGACAGCGGCCTGCACCCCAATGCACAGGGCTATGCCGAGATCGCCGAATATTGGACCGCCGCGCTGGAGGCGAATCTAGGCCTGACCAACGGCGCGATCGGTACCGATCAGGACCGGTTCGAGGGTATCAAGAACCTGATCGGCTCTGCATTCGACGATGTGCTGGCGGGCGATGCCGGCGACAACATGCTGACGGGCGGGATGGGCGATGACCGGATCGACGGCCGGGAAGGCATCGACACCGTGGTGTTCGAAGGCCAGTGGCGCGATTACCAAATCGAAGCCGATGGCGAGAGCTATCGCCTGATCGACATGCGGGGCGCGGCGGCGACGGATGGCAGCGACCATGTGACCACAGTCGAGCGTTTTACCTTTGCCAACGGCACGTTCGATGCCGAAACAATCCTGAACGATACCCCGCTGGCGACCGACGATGCCGCGACGGCTTCGGTGGATGGCGACATGGTCGTGACCGGCGAGGTGCTGTTCAACGACAGCGATGCCGATATTGCGCTGGGCGATACAATCCAGCTGACAGGCGCCCATGCCGGCACCCCGGACAGCGCTACGTTGCAAATGATCGACGCCATGCTGACCCTGGAAGGTGCCTATGGCACCCTGACGATCATGGCTGACGGCACATTCAGCTATACGATCGATCCCTCTCGCGAAGCTACCCAGTCGCTGATGCCCGGCGACGATGGGATCGACCGGTTCACCTATGCGGTCAGCGATGTTGCGGGCGCTCAGGATATTGGCGGGATCGCGATTACCGTTACTGGCGGCACTGCATGGGCTGTGCCCGGCTCGATCCTCTATACCCGCCCCGCCACCAGTGACGGATCGGCGGCCGCCGATCAGATCCTGACCGGGCAGGACGGACCCAACAGCTTCTATTTCGACATTGCTGCCCGCACCGGTACCGACCGGATCGAGGGCTTCGAGGGCGACGACATCGTGCTGACCAGCGCGCCGCTTCGCGATGGCAATGGCGACGGCCTGATCGTGCTGGGGCGCAACGGGCTGGCACTTGATGGCGGCTCGGGGTCCGATATCGTGGTCATCGCCGGGCTTCAGCCCGATGGTCTGCGCCATCTGGGCGAACGCGACGGCCTGTCAGTCTATGCCGCCGCATCGGTTCGGCCGGATCGCGCAATTGAAGGGACGCTGGGCGACGACAGCTTGGCCGGCGATGCGGGCGACAGCATATCGCAGACCTTCTTCATGGACTCTGCGCTCGATATTGCGCTGGGGAACGACCAGATCGCAGCATTCGGCGCACGCGACATTGTAGTCCTCACCACGGCGCTGCCCGACGGCAATCGCGACCGAATCATCGATTTCGGGTCGGACCGGGTGCTGAACTTGGACAGCGGCAACCTGTCGCTTGCATCGGTGACGGGTGCGGCCCATCAGCGGGTTGAATTCGACGGATCGGTCGCGCATGACGGCGTGACCTATTTCGTCTACAGCCTGGTCGGCAGCGCGGCGGGTGTCGCGGACCTTGCGCTCTGACCGGCTGCTGGCCCTGACCGGCAGGAATACCTATCGGCTCAGACAGCCTTCAAGCCGGAGCGTACGATGGACAAAAGCCTGATCGTCTATGACGGCGAATGCGTCTTCTGTCAGAATTACGTCCGCTTCTTTCGCTTGCGCGAAGCGATCGGGCCGGTCGAATTGCTGGACGCGCGTTCGGGTGACCCGCGGGTCGAAGCCCTATGGCGCCAGGGCTATGACCTGGACGAGGGCATGGTCTTTGCTCATCGTGGCCGGGTATTCCATGGCGCGGAAGCGGTGCAGGTGCTGGCCAGCCTTTCGAGCCGGAGCGGCCTGTTCAACCGGCTGAACGCCGCCATTTTCCGATCGCCTGCGGTCGCGCGGATGCTTTATCCCGCGCTGAAGCTGGGCCGGCGCGCCACCCTGATGGCGCGCGGCCGGTCGCTGATGCGCCCCCGGCAGGACTGACCGCAGGCCGCGCCCCACCGGGGCGGGCCATCAATGGGTGCACATTTTCGGTCGCGAGACATCGACCGGCTTGAACACCAGCAGCCGCCGTTCGAGAAAGCTGGGCGGGCGGAGGGGAAAGCTGCTCGCCGTCGCCCGCTCGAACCGCTGACCGTCCAGCGTGAAGCTGACCCAGTCTGACGGATGATAGACCATCCAGCGTTCCAGCTGGAACCGCACCATGCCCAGATTGCGATCGGCCATCGATTGCATCGTCGCGTTCGACGACCCCGTGATCGTCGCCACTTCGTTCTGATAGCCCGCGATATAGGGCGGACGCGCGAACAACAGGTGGTTGGTGGTACCGCCTTCGGTGTGAAGATTGCTGAACATCGCGATCGAGCTTTCGGTCTTCAGGCCGAGATAGGGCGAAAGGCAGGTGACAAACAGCACGGCCGGAATGGCATAGACCCACAAGGGCTGTCTTGGCGCGCCTACCGGACGATATGGCAATGCCTCAAGCGCGGCCCAACTCAGCAGGACCATCACCACACCGCCGACCACGGCCCAGACTACGATCCACGCCGAATGCCATGCCATCCGATCGGTGATCGCCAGGTCGCCCGCCTGTTCACGCAACAGCGTGGCCAGCAGCGTCGCGGCGACGAACAGCACTCCCAGTCCCACCAGCGCCACACCCCCGGTCAGGGGGGACGGCACCTGCCGCAACAGCGCGCGACCGCGACTGTAGAAAGCAATGCTGACCTCGCGCGGCACCGACAGCGTGTACAGGGCAAAGACCAAGCTAGAAAAGTCCATATACCAAGAATATGCCGAGATCGGTATGATATAGTGGAATACCAGACCGACAATCAGCCCGACCGCAAAATATCGACGCCAGAAAAGTGAAACGATGGTGATCGTCTCGACAATGAAGGTAGCTGCGATCGAACCATACCGTCCGATAAGGCTTTCCTCCAATCCGAATGCGTGAGTCAACGGCTTGTACAGCGCGACCGCACAACTGGCATCCGGGTCGAGAAAATCGACATTTATCTTGTGAAAGATGCCATAGAAATACATCGTCGCCAGCAACAGGCGCGCGACGATCCGCAACCGTTCATAGATTTCGGCGCGCGTTGTTTCCACATCGCCATGCTTCAGCCAAGCGACACTGACGATCGTCATAATCGCCAGATTCATGAAAAAAGCGATGGTCTGATTGTTCGACGCAACTGGCAACCGAAAGACATATTGTGCCGCCATTGCCGCCGCCAATATCGCCAACAGGCTGAGGCGGCGGGGCTGAAGGATCAGCGCAACGCAGCTTGCCAGCACCGCATATTCGATCAGGGCGATGACCAGGCCATTGGCCAGCATCAGACTACCATGATGCGAAACCGCGCTGAACGTCAGCGCCACAGCCCACATCACCGAAAAGCTAATCAGGCCATCGCTGGCGGACACATCGGCGTCGGCCGATGTCAGTCGTCGGCCAACCGCGCCGATCCATGTCGGTTGTAGCGTCATCACGCGCCCTTGTTGTTGCGTCGCAGCATTATTTGAGATCAATCCATTACCGCGGCGTCGCCGCAGCGCGCATAATAGCCACAGCCAGTCAGAACCGGCAGGTTGCCAAACGCAATCAGAATGCCCAGAATCGCAACCAGTACGATCATCGTCAGCACGGCACATTTCCACATTTGGGTCATTGCGGCACCCCGGTTAGCCGTTCAGTATGTTTCAAAACATTGCTAGACGGCTCATTAACGGGAAATTGGCCGGAAAACAGCCTCAGTTTCTGTGTCTTTTTCAAACAGGTCTGTTCTCATGCCCAATGCCATTGATATCGGCGCGATATCGGACACGCATTTCGACCTAGTAATCATCGGGTCAGGATTTGGTGCGTCCTTCTATCTGCACCGCATCCTGGAACGACAGGGTTCGGCACGTATCCTGGTGCTGGAATGGGGGCGGCACCGGTCCCACGAATGGCAAATTTCACAGTCGCGGCACGGCGATATTGCTGCGTCGCAAACCTATCGTTCCAATGCTGACAAACCGTGGAATTTCACCATCGGCATGGGTGGCGGGACCAATTGCTGGTTCGCACAGGCGCCACGTTTCCACCCCAGCGATTTCGAGCTGCGCTCACGTTACGGTGTCGGTGCCGACTGGCCCATCGATTATGCCGAGCTGGAGCCGTATTATGTCGCGGCCGAAAACATCATGTCGGTGTCGGGCGACCCCAACATGGCAACCATGTTCCCGCGTTCAGCCCCGTTCCCGCAAGCGCCGCACCGCATGACCGCCCCCGACCGGCTGATGGCCAACGCCCAGCCTGCTCAGCATTTCGCCATGCCCACTGCGCGCGCGCGCATCGCAACCGAAGGGCGCCCCGCCTGTTGCGCCAGCTTTCGCTGCACGCTGTGCCCGGTGGATGCCAAGTTCACGCTGAACAACGGCATGATCGGCATTTATGACGATCCAGCAGTGACGCTCGCGCTCAATGCGCGGGTGACGCATCTTGAGACGAACGGCAGCGCCGTGCAGGTGGCGATTGTTGAATCCGGCGGGCGCAAGATCCGCGTGCGCGGCGACCGGTTCGTATTGGGCGCCAATGCCATCCACAGCCCGGCGATCCTGACCCGTTCCGGCATGGGTGGCGGACTGACAGGGAGGGGACTGCACGAATCCTATGGCTGCCATGTCGAGGTGCTGCTGGACGGACTGGATAATTTCGACGGAAGCACGATCACGACCGGCCTGAACCTGGGTCTGTATGACGGACCTCACCGGTCACAGGCCGGCGCCGCACTGGTCTATTTCGAAAATCGCTGGACGCACGGACTGCGCGCGCTTCCCCGGCGGATGCGACAGACGCTGCCGTTAATGATCGTGACCGAGGAACTGGTCGAGGATCGGAACCATGTGACTGTATCGGATGATGGAACGCCCGTCGTCCATTATGCCGGCGCATCAGATTATGCCGTTCGCGGGCAGAAACGAGCGATCGACAAACTGGGCGAATTGCTGGCGCCGCTGCCGGTAGAGGACATCATCTTTCGTTCGCAGCGGCCGACCGAGTCGCACTTGCAGGGAACGCTTCGCATGGGGCGCGATGCTGCGACGTCGGTCGTCGATGCTGCCCAGATCCATCACCGTTGGCGCAACCTGACGGTTGTGGGAACGTCGGTATTTCCCACCTGTTCGTCGATGAATCCCAGTCTGACTGCGGCAGCATTGTCGCTGCGCGCGGCGGATATGGCGTGAGAAGGATGATCGTATGCCGGGTCTGACGCGCAGACAGTCGATCGTGGCGCTGGCCGGTAGCGGCTTGGCGGCGGGGGCATTCGGCTTTGGCCTTTATGGAGATGAGCAAGGTCTGGTCCGGGCGATCCTAGACCGGGTCATTGGCCCCTTTCGCATGTCGGACGACGATTTTACCGCCTTTTTCGACGATCTCAGCGCTGATAGCAGCCCCGTCGATCGCGCCAAGTTCACGGTGTATCGCGCGGTATCGGCCATAGGTACTGACGAATTGCCGGGCGAACCAATGCGCTTGAGTGAGCGGGTTGAGGTCTATGAACGCAAGGTCGTGACCCAATTCATAACCCGTACCGATTATGCCCGGATCGATCCGCGAACCGACCCGGTTTCGTTCATCGGCGCCAATCCATGCTCCAGCCCCTTTGCCCAGTTCGATATTGTTTAGGCAACTCAGGTGGCGGCAGCGACGATCAATCCGCCAATGATCAACCACAACAACGCCGTCGATCCGATCAAAATGGCAAAGCGCGTTCGATAAGAAAAGCGGTGCTGTTCAACCGGAGGGGGCGACGGCAGTCGATTTTCCCACATCTCGACTAACGGACGAGCCACCACGTCGCCGCGAAAGGCGAGGGCCAATTCGTTGGGCCGCAACGGCCGGTCAAAGGCGCAACCGACCTGTCCCTTACCGATCCACACTACACGCGCGGGACGGCTGCCGACGCCGGGCAAGCCGATGCAGACCTCCCTGCCGACCTCAAGAATGGCATCGGTAACGATCGCGAATCCCATCGGCGACAGGTTCTCGACCTGTGCGTCCATCGGCACGGCATCGACACGTAGCGTCGTTTCACGATCGATACCCATGCGAGCGCCCCCACGACGGTCGCTCGAGACAGAAAGTTCTGCAGGCATTTCCCCACTCCCAAACCTTGGCCAGGGATAACCGAAAACTATTTAGAAACCCTTGTCGACAGAGGGTCTGATCATCAAATCGTCGTTACCGCGCGTTAACCCTGTCCCCTCTATAGGGAATCGGACCGGCGGAAAGTTTGCGACGATGACAGCCCCCATGACCCACGAACTCCTCGCAGCCGCCGCCAATGCCGCCCGCACGGTCGGGCAGGCCGCCGAGGGCAAAGCCGATGGAGAGGTGATCGCCACCGACGCCCGGTCGCTGCGCCAGCTGTCAAAAATGCTGCACGCGCTTTACGAACGACTCCGCCAGCTCGCAGCCGAGCCGGCGGCTGTCGAAAGCGGAGAGTCAGGCACAGCCCGACAGGAACTGCTCGATCGTGCGCACGCCGACGCCGACGCCGCGCGCCAGGAAGCCGCCGAGGTGCGGCGCAGGTTGTTGCATATCGCAGAACTATCCGCCCCGATCGAGGGCGATATGGCCATGTTCCATGACGCGGCGGCTGTTCTGCGCGACGTGAACAGAGTTGCCCGCGGCTGATTTCCAGCACCCTACGCCCTGAAAAGGGCAGCCGCGCAGAACAGACCTTACGTCCGATTACGTACGCATGGCCGAAGTCGCGCAGGATGAGTCGCGCCCAAAAAGCCCTGTGCAGCTTGGATACCCGCCTTTCCAACAACTTGTCTTTGCGGGTGGGCGCAAAATGATTTCGTCCATTATCGGGACAGTTCGTCGCATTCCGCGGCGGAACCATATGGTTTACAAAAGGTAAATGCGTTAGATCGTCATTCAACGATGAGGGTCGCTTCGAGCTACGTGCTCATCCGAAGGGGGAAACAAGACAAAGCACTGGAACGGCAGGACAGAATTGCCCGGCCCTTTAAGTGCGCATCAGGCTTTCCCGATCTGACGGAATTATCTTCAATTAATAGGGTGGAGTTCGCAAAATGGCTTTTCGGGATAACAGCGTACTGATCTCGACCGCAGCAGCGCAAACGGTCGCAGCCGATAATAACGACGGCATCTTCAACGGTGCGGGTGGCGCCACTGCGTTTGTCGTGGAAACCGGCGATGTGGGTGACGACACGTTCCTGAACTTCGGCAGCGATGACTCGCTCATTACCGGCCGCAAGATTTTCGACGGCAACAATGACGGCTTCATTGCCTTCGGCCCGAACGGCGTACTTGACGTAAACCGCTTTGGCGGCGGCGATCGCCGCGCCGGAAACGACCAGTTCCAGGTCGTTGGCGAAAACGGTTTCGACATCACCGAAATCCGCTATCTCGGCGAAAAGGGCGGCAACCACGCTTATGCCGTTGCCGACACGCTGCGTAACCTGTTCGACACCTTTGGTCAGTCGAACGTCGTCGAAGGCGATGTCAGCGATGACAATATCGACCTGAGCGGCGGTGCGAAGGTGCTGCTGCACGACAACGGTCTGGGTCTGAACCTGGGTAGCGACACCGTCACCGGCTTTGGCGACGACGATCTCTTCGTCACCACCAGCCAGCTGTTCGACCGCACCGGCAACGGCGTTGTCACTTTTGCTGGTAACGACGTGCTCGACACCTCGGGCGCCGAAGGTCCGATGCCCAGCGATCCCTCGACCGGCCCGGGCGGCCAAGTCGACTTCGCCGGCATCGATGGTCTTGCCTATCTGGGCACGAACGAAATCGACGGCGTGACCTACTATTACTACGGTACCGAGACCACGACGGTCAGCCCGTTCGGCGACGCCTAATTCGCATCGCACGACGAAAGAAAGGCTCGTCCCATTGGGGCGGGCCTTTTTTACGTGTCGAGAATCAGTACGCGCAGGACTTCACGGTTGAGATCATCGCTGGCGACCAAGGCTGGGACCAACGTTACTGCCGAGACGGTGCCGGCGACCATCATGGCAAGCGCCCATGGCATTGCCCGGCGCCAACCGGTCTGCTTCTCCCAGAAGCGCGCCGGTGCCGGAGGCGGCGGGGTGGCACGTCTTTCTCCGCGCCGCCGGTCGGTACCGGGCGCCATGGGGATTTGCACACGGCGTCGATCATAGGCCCGCCGCCGTTCGGGATGCGACAGCGTACGATAGGCTTCGATCAGCGCAACGGTCTGCTCCTCACGTTCAGCATCGGCGCTGCCCGGCCCGACACAGTCGGGATGCCATTTGCGGATCAGCGTACGGAAGGACTGCCGGATGGCATCGGCATCGGCACCGGTCGGAACCCGCAAAAGCTCGTAATAATTGGCGGTCGTTCCCATGGGGCCCTCAATTGCGGTGCGCGCTCCCTCTTGCTACGGACAGCTTTGACCGCAGGTTGAAGCCCTTGCTTAGCGAGCCGTTCACCATGTCTTTCGACACGACAGCCTCCAGGGATGCGGCAGCACCCGTCAGCATGATCGGCCCGGTCGCCGTGGCAGTGCTGACCAAAGCCCAGGCCTTGGACCGGGTAGAGGCGATGGCGAATGCCACAGGCGAACGCATCGTCGCCTTCTGCAATGCGCACAGCATAAATCTTGCGCGTCGGAACCCGGCGCTACGCGCGGCCTATGATCGCGCGCTGGTGTTGAACGACGGCGTCGGTCTCGACATCGCCCGTCGCATGCTGGAGGGGGCGGCGTTCCCGGCGAATTTGCAGGGCACCGATTTCACCACCAACCTTCTTCAACATATCCGCGGCTCGCGGACGCTGTTCCTGCTTGGGAGTAAGCCCGGCGTGGCCCAGGCGGCGGGCGATGCGCTAACCCGGATCGCGCCCCAACACCGCGTCGTGGGTGTGCGCGACGGCTATTTCCCCGCGAGCGAGGATGAGGCGGTGGCACAGGAAATCGCCCGACTCCGCCCCGATATCGTGCTGATCGGCATGGGCCAGCCCCGGCAGGAAATTTGGGCCGCACGCCATGCCGCACAGACCGGCGCCTTGGTCCTGTGCATCGGCGCCTATCTTGATTTTGTCGCCGGCGCCTTTCCCCGCGCACCGAAAATCATGCGGACCATGCGTGCCGAATGGCTTTTTCGATTGATGCTGGAACCAAAACGGCTGTTCGCCCGTTACGTCATCGGAAATCCGCAATTCCTGCTTGGCATCGCTAATGACCGTCGCCGTATCAAATCACGGTGAAGCGTCCATTAAGCAGCCGCCTTAATCCAACCGTTGATATCCTGCCCCTAAAAATTCCCTGATCATCGCATCTCGCGGGTTAGGGGTAAGAAAGAAATGCTGGGTATCAATTTGTCCGGTGCCGAATTCGGTAAGGGCGATAAATATGGTTACGACTATATTTATCCCTCGGCAAAAGATCTCAATTTCTATGCTGAAAAGGGACTGACGCTTGTCCGGCTTCCGGTTCGCTGGGAACGTCTGCAACCGGAACTTGGTGGTGAACTCAACGCGGCAGAACTTGGCCGGCTCCAGACCTTTCTGGCGAATGCCGACAAGGCCGGCGTCAAGGTAATCGTCGATATCCATAATTTTGGTCGATATGAAGACAAGGCTATCGGATCAGCCGATGTGCCGGTCGCGACCTTTGCCGATTTTTGGTCCAAACTTGTGACCGAAATCGGCGATGCGCCGGCGGTCTATGGCTATGACCTGATGAACGAGCCGCATGGCATGCCCAGCAAGATGGCCTGGCCGGAAGCGGCACAGGCCGCGACTGACGCCATTCGTGCGCTGGGCGACACCCATGCCATTTTCGTCGAAGGCGAATATTGGGCCAGCGCATCGACGTGGGCCGACAAGAACCCGTTTCTGGATGTTCAGGACCCGCTGAACAACATCGTCTATGAAGCGCATGTCTATTTCGACAAGGATGGGTCGGGCACCTACAAGGGCAGCTATGATCAGGAAGGAGCGACCGCCGATATCGGCGAACGGCGGATCCAGAGCTTCGTAGGCTGGCTGGAAGAAAAGGGCGCCAAGGGGTTTATTGGCGAGTTCGGTGTACCATCGGACGATCCGCGCTGGCAGGTGGTGCTCGACAACTTCCTCGAAACGCTGAACGAATATGGCCTGTCGGGCACCTATTGGGGGGCCGGGTCATGGTTCGACGGCTATCGCCCTGGTCTGCTCGACAAGAAGGGCAATCCCACCGCTGCGCTCGGCACGCTGCTTGAGAATGTCGCCGACGGTGCCGATATCGGTGTCGGATCGGAAGATCGGACGACCAGCGCGGCCCCGGGCGGCACGCTTATCGTTGCGGAACCGACATCGCCGGCGGAAGAGCCGACCCGCCATGTCGGCACGTTGGGCCATGACAAGGTCGACTTTTCCGGCGCTACGGATGGCATCACTGCGACGCTGGACGGCATTCAATTCATCTCGATCGAGGAATTGATAGGCGGCAGCGGTAATGATGTCCTGACCGGCAACGCCGCGGCCAACCGCCTTCAGGGCAATGCCGGGAACGACCGACTGGATGGCAGTGCGGGCGCCGACATTCTGGCCGGCGGCATGGGCGACGACGTCTATTTCGTCGATAATACCGGCGATCAGGTAACTGAATATGTCGGCGAAGGCCGCGACCATGTGTTCGCCAGCGTCGACTGGACGCTGGGCAGTTCGCTAGACGCGCTGACACTGACCGGGAAGGCGATTTCCGGGACCGGCAATTCGCTGGATAATATGCTGACCGGCAATGCCCGCGGCAATGTCCTAATGGGCCTTGGCGGTGACGACACGATCGACGGGGGGGCAGGCGCCGACAGGATGATCGGCGGCACCGGCGATGACACTTATCATGTCGATAATGACAACGACGTCGTCACCGAACAGCCGCGTGAAGGCACCGATCGCGTGGTGGCAACGATCGACTGGACGCTGGGCGCCAATATCGAAAAGCTGACGATGGCTGGATCTGCCCGGCTGACGGGCCGGGGCAATTCGCTCGACAACCATATCAGCGCGCACGATGCCGGCGCCACGCTGTACGGCGACAAGGGCGAGGATAGGCTGACCGGCGCCAAGGGCGACGACGTGCTGGTCGGTGGCGCGGGTCGCGACTGGATGACCGGCGGGGCGGGCGAGGACCGGTTCACGCTGCTCACGCGAGATGACTCAAAGGTTTCGGCCATGGACCGAATCCTAGATTTTACACGTGGCGAGGATGTGATCGACCTTTCGGCGATCGACGCCAATATCAAGGCGAGCGGCAATCAGGCCTTCACCTTCATCGGTTCGGACGCTTTTACCAAACGCGCGGGGCAGTTGCGCTATGACACGCGTGACGACCACACTGTAGTCCAAGCCGACGTTAACGGCGACGGCAAGGTCGATATCGGCATTCGGCTTGAAAATTTCGTCGAACGGATGGGTACTGGCGACTTCGCCTTGTCCAGCGGCGGGAGTAGCACTGGCGGCATTATTGACGATACCAGCGGTAGCAACAGCAGCCGCAACGAAAATATTGCCAACCTTGCCGCCAATGCGATGATCATCACCGCCGCTGCGCTGCGCGATGGCAACGGCGATGGCATCATCGGCTTTGGAAAGGACGGAACGCTCAACACCGCGTCCGGCGATATCGCGATGCCCGGCGTCAGTGCGGTGCGCTTTCTGGGGGAAGCAGGCGAGGGCCAGTTCGTCTATGCCGACGCCGATATCCGACCCGATGGCGCGCAGGAAGGCCGCGTCTCGTCCAGCGACATTCTGTCTGGTGATGCCGGAGACAAGGTGGCCGACACCTTTTTCTTCGACACCGCGCTCGACATGGCGTTGGGCGCAGACAGGATCGTCAACTTCGGTGCCAAGGACATTGTAATCACTTCTAAGGCGATTGCCGATGGCAATGGCGACGGTATCATCGGTTTCGGTTCGGACAAAATCCTTGACCTGATGAACACGGGAAGCACGCTGTCTATCGCTGATGTGGCGAACAAGGCTGTGTCGACGATCGAGTATGACGGGTCGATCGAGCGTGACGGCGTGACCTATTATGTCTACAGTCTGATGGGATCCTCGGCCGGGCTGGAAACGTTGGCCTGATTCCTATCCTTGGCCGGGGGGTGACGACCGATCAGTCGTCGCCCTTGTCCTTTGCAAACCGGTCACGAAGCGCCTTACCAAGGCAAGTGCGCTGCATGTAACGTTGATCCGACCCGCAGTCCGTTCCCCAAGGAGAGCTGCCCCAGCCTGGCACTCTCCTTTTTGCATCGGCCACCCATCGGACCTGCCGTCCGCCAGAGGTTTTGCCGCGCCGCATCATAAATGCGAAAAGCCTGCCCTTTCCCCCACGGTATTGCATTGTCCAGCGAAACAGGAGAAATAGTTAACGCGGCATTGATGAGTCCGTCACTGTCGCGTTTTACTGTCATTTCCAGTTGCGTTTCTGCGTTGAGCGTTACCCTCATCGAGAATGGAGGACGGCCATGTCTTTGAACGCGAACTATACTTTTGTAGGCAACGGGAACTGGTCTGTTGACGGCGTCGGGGGGCAGGCATCGGGCGGCGGCATCGTATCGGCGGTCGTGCCCGAAGGATCCCGGGTCGAGGCAGCCTTTCTTTATGGTTCAACCTATATTTCTGGCACCGTGAATTCCGCGACGCTTTCGCTGGGCGACGACATGCTGGCCATCAGCGACTTTGATGCCCTTGGCGTCAGCGGCCCGGCCAGCCTGCAGGGCTATCGTGCCGACATCACCACGTTTATCCGCGAGGCGGTGGGCGATGGCGACGATGGTATCTTTGACTTCAATCTGGGCGGTATCAACGGCCTTAACGTCGATGGCTTTGCGCTTGTCATTGTCTATTCGAACCCCGACGAAAGCTTGCGGACGATCGCGCTGCTCGATGGGTTCAGCAATCCAGACGGCGACGAATTCGCGCTCGGCTTCGACGAACCCGTTGATACCGATCAGGATGGGTTTGAAGCGCTGCTGTCGCTCGGCATCGGGTTCGGGTTCCAGGGGAGCGAACAATATTCGCGGGTTACGGTCGACGGCCGCCCGCTGACGACATCTGCTGGCGGATCGGATGATGGTCAGGCGGCCAATGGTGGATTGCTCACGATCGGCGGTATCGGCGACGATCCCGCCAATCCCGATCCCGGCGCGCTGCCCGGCGGGGATCCGCGAACCGATGACGAACTGTATGATCTGGCGCAGGGCAATTCGGTCAATGCCGCCCCCTTCCTTGCCGATGGCGCGGAAAGCATCTCGGTCACGACCCTGAACCCGTCGGACGACGACAATATCTTCTTTGCCGGGTTCAACATCACCGCGGTCGTTGCGGTCGACACCGATGAAAACGATGCCCCCGTCGCGGCATCGGACATGGTCACCGTGCTTGAAAACGGGATGGTGATGATCGTGCCGCTCGCCAATGATTTCGACCCCGACGACGGCGACAGCTTCGCGCTCAGCAGTTTCGACGCAAGCGGCTTGGTCGGGAACCTGACCGACAATGGCGACGGCACCTTCACCTATGACCCCAGTGGCGCCTTTGATGCACTGAACGCGGGCGAGAGCGCAACCACCAGCTTCAGCTACACGATCACCGACGGCGAATTGTCGAGCAGCGCGACCGTGACCATCACCGTCAACGGCGTTGGCGGCGACACGCCCCCGCCCGGCACTTGTCCGACGATCGACCGCCCGGGCACCGTCGACGGGTCGGCCGCGGCCGATCAGATGCTGACCGGTGCCGACTATCACAACAGCTTCTTTTTCGGCGACGATGACAGCGGCGACGACAGCATCACCAATTTCGCTGCCGACGACATCATCGTCACCGACGTCGCGCTGCGGGATGGGAACGGTGATGGCATCATCGGCTTCGGCGGAAACGGGATCCTCAACACCGCATCGGGCAGCGTTGCGATCACCGGTGTCAGCGCGTTGCGCTTTCTGGGCGAAGCGTGCGAAGGCAGTTTCGTCTATGCCGATGCCGCGGTTCGCCCCGATGGCGCGCAGGAAGGCAATATCCTGTCCAACGATGTCCTGTCGGGCGACGCCGCCGATGCGATGGCCGACATCTTCCTCTTCGACACCGCGCTCGACCTGTCTCTGGGCGACGATACGATCGCCAATTTCGGCGCGAACGATATTCTGGTCACCACCACAAAGGTCTTTGACCGCAACAATGACGGGACGATCGGCTTCGGCTCGGACGGGATCCTTGACCTGCCAGGCGGGGTCGGCGGCCCCGGCGATCCAGGATCACCGGGTGAGGGGGGTATGGTGACGATCACCAACATGATGGGCGGAGCCGTCTTGGCGCTCGAATATGACGGATCGGTCGAACGCGATGGCGTGACCTATTATGTCTACAGCCTGTCGGGATCCCCGGCCGGACTGGATACGCTGGACTGACCCTTCACTCACCGGCGAGGGGGGCGATCGGCCGCTCCCCCTGCCTTTGCAAGCCGTTTGTTGCGCGCCTTACGACGAAAGGGGGCTGTTGTTCCCTGCCGCCAGCACCTAGACTGGCCGGACCGGGCATTCTGGGCGCCAATCGTGAACGGAAAGATCATGCCGCAGCACGCATTTCGAACGCCTGCACAGGCCGCGAAGCGACGGCGGTGGTTCGTGGCAATAGCCGGCCTGATAGGCTGCGCCACGGTAGGCGTGGGAATACATGGCGCAACCGGCATGGATGATTCGCATCTTATTGATGATGAGATATCCGATGGCGCTCGGCCGCCGGCCCGACCGGCTTCCCCACCCCGTTTTGGCATCAACCTTTCCGGAGCCGAAGCGCGCGGCGGCGATGCGATCCGTCCGACGCTCGCCGACCTGAAGAACGCCATCGATCGACAGGGCTTCAGGCTGATCCGTTATCCCTTCAAGCGTGATCGCATGACACGGGAGCGTATCGGCGAGCTGAAGACACTCACCGACTACGCCCGTTCAAAGGGCGTGCCGGTCATATTGGACAATCACAGCTTCACGTGGCTGCCGGTCCACGAACAGGTTCATTGGTGGACGCAGTTCGCACGTCAGTTCCCGGACGACGGCACGATCCTGCTTGACCTGAACAACGAACCCAAGGGTGTCGACTGGACCCGCTGGGGCACAGAAGCAAAGCAGGTGATCGCCGGATTGCGGGCGAACGGCATTCGCCACCCCATCCTGCTCGAATGGCCCGGCTATTCTTCCATCACCCGGTTCGACAAGAAGGAACCCAAGGGCAAGCGATGCGAAAGCGCCGCCTGCGCGCTGGAACGGGCACCGGGTGAATTGGATCCGATCCACCGCACCTTCCTGAACGGACATCGATATTTTGATGCGGACGGTTCGGGCACAAAGGGGTCATGCCTTCGGCGCAATGGTACGCCACGGACCAGCAGCGGCTTTTCCAGCTTTGCCGCACAGTTACGCAAGCGCGGTTGGCAGGGCTATATCACCGAAAGCGCTTTCGGCAGCCATCGCGGCATACCACAGTCTTGCGAGGCTGTTGGCCACGATGCCCTTACCGCCATCCGAAAGAATGGTGACGTTTTGAAAGGCGTCACATGGTGGGGGGCAGGACGCATCTGGCCGGATCGCTATCCCTTCAAGATCGACTGCTCCAAGGACCAGCGCCTTTCCTGCCCCCCCTCCGATTATGTCAGGGCGTTGCGCGGATCACTTGGCGCAACTTCGACCGATTTATGAATCAGCTGCCCCAGCGGGCGCTGCGGCGTCGCCGCTGATCGCACGCGCGACCGGACGGGCAGGGACGCCGTCTGCGCCGCCAGATTTCCGACCGTCAGCCACAACAATGCCGATGTCTTCATCGTGAAGATCGCAGTGCCGCCGATCAGCAACCACGCCCAGACATAGACATTGGCTGCCCAGCGAATGCGCTTCTGCGTGTCCGTCTGCATCGCCGGCATGATATTCATATATGCCCAGAACAGCATCAGGCCAAAGATCGTCGACGATGCGATGATGAACACATAGCCGCTGTCATATGCGCGCCGCGCGGCGCTGAGCGACCCCAGCAACAGGGTGCTAGCATCCATTTCCTTCAGGTCCACCACCGTAATCGCCAGACGCCCCAGCAGGTCGTCGGAACGCGAACCATCGGGTCGGAATAATCCCACCAGGATGAACGCCCCGGCTAATACCGCCGGGCCGACTAGCCAGGTCGCACGCGCCGGCAGGCGATGAAAAATGAAATATCCGGTTATAAAGATGAATACGAGCGCGGAAGAAGCTCGCGTATTGTTAGTAACAAGGATGCCCAAGATAAGAATAACCGATATAACTTTCTGGGCTACACTTATTCGGCTCCAGTTACCCATAATGTAAATCGTCAAGACGGCTGAAAACCCTGCCAGAGAAACCTGCTCCAGAAAAATGGAAGACGTTCTTGGCCCGTCGTAAATACCGTAAGTGAAACGCTCGCTATAACCCAAAGCCCCGGCAAAAAGGCCAGTATCATTATATTCGAATGCTTCCCCCCCTCTGGTCGCGAGAAAATATTGTTCCGGCTGAAATATTAAAACATATCCCTGTAAATAGCATATTTCAAGCAATAGGAACAATGCAACAGCAATAGTTGCGACGAATACGCCTCGGTGGAATTCCCTTTCTCCTGAACTGAAACCCAGCGCGGTGAATGAAACGATGATAAGGATGTTGCGGGTCACATCAGGAAAAACCTGCTCGTTGATCAGCGATATGAACAGCGAGATCATGACGAACGGCAAGATGAACAAATACGACATGACGACATATTTTCGAATGCCGTTCCGGACGCTCCACACCATTGCCACGCCAATAATCAGAATTTCGCAAGCAATTGCCATGGGCGTGCTGACTCTGAACGCAAAGGCGTTAATGAAGGCCAGAACAGCGTTATAGCCGATCGCCGCCAGCAAAAGCAGCGGGGTTACAAGCTGCCGGCAATCCCATTTCACCGCTTCATCTGCAGGCCGTTCATTCGTCACTTTGGAAGCCCCTTGCCAGTCCGACCGCTACATTCCACCATCAGGCTGTTGCTGTTATCGTCGGCTGTCCCTTGCGACTGGCAAACTGGCCAACAAACAGGGTCAGCGGTTTCTCGACCAAAAAATAGGTGGCTAGTCCAACCAGGATCGACCCCATAATTACGATTCCGATAAAGGGCAGCGGGTGGTCGATCGAGGACAGGAAAGGCAATTGGGCAAACAGCACGCGGCACGCGGCCACGACAAAACCATGGGTCAGATACAGGCTGTATGAAGCGTCGCCAAGCGTCTGGAGCCATGGCAGACAGGCTACCAGCCCACGGCGTTCGGCCAAGATCGCGATTCCAACAACGGACAGTGCCGGCAGCCCGTACCAGATCATCTTCGGCTCACCCGCATTATACCAGTCGGCAAGAAGAAGAGCGGTCAGCGCAGCCAGCCAAAGCATGGCAAATATCACTGTCTGACCAATATGAGGAATCAAGATAGGCGAATCGGATTGTTTCCCGACCACCGCCGCCAGCACCATGCCGAACCAAAATTCGAACAACAGCGTCGTTCCATAAAATGACAGTGGCGTATTCCTGCCGGCGAAAAAGGTGCCAATGATGAACGCAACGCAGATCATCAGCATCAGACCCATTAATCGCCACCGAACGCCAAAGGGCAGCAGGAGCGCGAACAGAAGATAGAAGAACATCTCCATGTTCAGCGTCCAACCCGGCACCAACAACGGGGTCAGCACTTGCGTTTGATGAGTCGCGGACGCCGGATTGGGCCAAGGTATAAAGAACAGCGATGCCAGAAAGTGGGTCGGTTCAAATTTAGTCGATCGCATTATTCCAGGCGCCGTGAGGGAAAACCCCACAGCGACCAACGAGATAAGCCAGTAAAGCGGCACGATCCGGATGATCCGCCGCTGCATGAACTGTAACGGCCCAAGCTGGCGACCTGAGGTGGTTAGCCACATGACATAGCCGCTCAGGACGAAGAAAATATCAACCCCCGCCGCACCGAAGCTGGGAAATGCCACGGCACGACCCGGCGCCTGAAGCTCCGCATGAAAATATACGACAAGCAATGCCGCGATAGCCCGAAGATACTGAAGCGACAGGATCGTCCGGCCCGGCGCAGGCTTCTGCTTCATCGACACGGAGCCGCGGAGCAGGTTAGGCGCTGCAATGCCCGCCCATCCCCTGCGGTGGGTCGAACGGCAAGCCTTCCACAGGCTGGGCCGGTTATTGATATCCTGCCACGAGACATTCCAGACGACATAAGCCCGCGTTTATCGAAAAGCTTTGCTGTTGGGAACGCGGATAAGGTCTCAACGCCAGGGCTCAGGCCGATTCGCGCTACCATGTTGGCAGAACGCTGAATATTACCGTGGTCTGTACAAAGACTCATCGTTAACCCTTTCCGGCTGAAACGACCGGTGCATCGAACCTACTGGCAGCCGCCGCGGACAAGGTCACGGCCTATCCCCCGCATGTTGCATGGATGGCCTCGCTTCCGCCGCACCTGCACGAATTGCTTCACCGCCTGACACCGGCCTGCCGGGACGCGGTGCGCTGTCGATCGACAGCGGCCATGATCGGCGTCAGCGAGCTGGCAAGATAGGGGGTCAGCGTCCGGACAAACGTATTCGTCATGTGATGGCGGTCCGAATACATGACGATATTGCCCGCGACCACGGGGCACCGGTCGTCAGGACAAAGATGGTCGGTCAGGTCGAGGAAGTGGGTCCGGGGATCGCGTCGGACGTCTTGGAACGGGCTCGTAGCGGCGAATGCATCCGACCTGGCGATCGTGCAAAGGTCGCTGTCTGGGCCGTTGATCTGAACACATTCAGGAATGTCGTTGCGGAACCATGGATTGTCTCGGATCGCGACGACATGAATGCCAAGCGGCGTCAGCCTAGCCCATCGCTCTGTAAATTGGGGCACGACATGTTCACGTGAACCGTCCTTGCCATGGGTCGCAGTCGTGAAGACGATGTCGGGCTTGAGCTCGATGAGCTTGGTCATCAGGTTTTCGTTCCACCGCGCACAGGAACGGTCGATTTTAGACGTACCGGCTCTGGGCGTGGCGAAAACGCAGCCGCTTTTGGTAAAGGTTACCATGCGCCACCCCTGCCTGGTGACGATCGGCTCCAGAGCGGAATAATAATGTGCGCTATGCGACCCACCGACCAGCGCCAGCACACGCCGGGCGCCGGGGTCACCGAACGTGCAACCAATCAGTCCCGGTTTGTCCATTTCCTGATGGCATTTTTTGGCATAAAGTGGCGAGACGTCGCGCTTCATCCACAACGGGCCGGGCCTGATCGGCACTCGTCCATCCGCGGCGAAGTAACGGCCATCGAACACGGCGGCACCGGGATAGCGGTCAGAATCGGGCTTCTCCAGCTTGTCCGCCAATATCGCCTGCGCGGTCTGGTTCTTCCATGCACCATCGCCAAGCGTGATGACGGCGACCGCAGCTGCCCCGACCGCGATCGTGCGCCACGGTTGGTCCTCCCGAACCTTTGAGAAGGGCTTTTCGACAAGGCGGGTGGTCAGCCAAGCAAGCATGACGGACGCCACCAGAATCGCCGATCCGGCCGCGAACGAAGTCTGCGTCTGATAGGTTACGGTCAGGAACGCGATGAGCAGCGGCCAGTGCCACAGGTACAGCGCATAGGAAATGCCGCCCAGCCAGTTCAGCGGCTTGATCGACAGCAAGCGGCGCACGCTGAACCGGTGCTCGCCTTGGCCGCATAAGAGGATTAACGCCGCGCCAAGCGTGGGCCACAACGCGGCATAGCCCGGAAATATCGTCGACACCTGCAACAGGATGCCGCAGCTGATCACCAGAAACAGCCCCAGCCATCCACCGATCAGCTGGACAACCGCGGACAACTGCACGCGCGACAGCAACACGGCGGTAAGACCGCCCAGCGCAAACTCCCATATGCGCGCAAAAGTGTTGAAATAAGCAACCGGCTGATTGGTCGCGGTCGCATAGACCGAATAGGAAAACGAAAGGGCGAACACCGCGGCCAGAACCAGTATCGCCGCGCGTTCCCAGTTGCCTGCGCTGTTGCGAACGACAAACCCGGTAACCGTCATCGTCAGGCACAGCAGGACCAGCGCCTGCACCTGCGCCGACATTGCCCAGTAATGCTGCAGCGGGCTGGCTACCTCGTCCCGGGCCAGATAGTCGACCGCCGACCATGCCAGATACCAGTTCTCGACATAGAAGGTCGAGGCCAGGACGTGGACGACATGGGTCGACCATCGGGTCTGCGGCATCCAGAACGGTGCGGTTGCCAGGACGACCGCGATCACGAACAGCGACGCTGGCAGCAATCGCTTTACGATCCGCCCAACGAACGCGACAAAATCGACCCGGCCGCTGGCGCGAAGTTCGCGAACCATCGATCCGACCAGCAGAAAGCCGGACACGACGAAAAACACGTCGACACCGCCCGAAACCCGTCCCACCCAGATATGGAATGTCGCAACCAGAAGCGCGCCGATCGCTCGCACGCCCTGAATATCATCTCTACGATTCTGACGCGGGCATGACACTGCCGCCATGAGGCCCTCTAACCGTATATCAGTTGCGCCTGATATCGTATCGTCGATTTATACGATACGACTCTCAATGCTTGCATTGCATCGTAATGGTACAGTTCGCATTGCAGAAGAAGGCTCAACCCGGCTCTGCAACCGGCCAACCTCAGTGGTATCGTCGGTCCAAGGGCGGTTCAGTTGCGAATGGGCTGCCTTAGCTTCCCATGACTAGACGTTCTTGCGCCCGAAAACCCGATTTAGTTCACGCTTTGTTACAGCGCCCGCCATGTCGTTCGTTTGTGATCCGTTCACGCAAGTGCGACGCATGGAGGTACAGTCGTTTGGCGTGTTCGAAATCAGACTGCCTCGTCACCAGATGTTCAATCCGCCGGTCTGACACCAAATTTCGGGATAGGTCAGGACAGTAACCCGTTCCAAAGCACAACTGCGTTGGCAAGCGATTTATGACCCGGTTTACCGTCTTGACCGCGTTCTGTATCCGGTTGCCGTATCCAGGTATTAGGAGCCTCAATGCCAGCATTCCCGCTCGTTTCCGTGGTCAGCGCCTTCTACAATCGCGCCGATCGGGTGGCGGAATCAATCGGCAGCGTGCTAGCGCAGGACTATCCCGCGCTTGAGGTCATCGTCGTCGACGATGGTTCACGCGACGCGACCGCAGCCGAACTGCGCAAGCTCGACGATCCGCGAGTGACCGTCATTAGTCGCGAAAACCGCGGTTTTGTTGCATCAATGAACGAAGCGATCGCGCGCAGCCGAGGCGAATTTGTCGCCGTTCACGGGTCGGGCGATCTGTCGCTACCAGAGCGGATCGCCCGCCAAGCCCAAGTGCTGATCGAGCACCCCGATGTCGGCGTCGTCGGATGCTGGGTCGACAATGACGAGACGCACGGCCCCGGATCACGCGTTTTCAAGGCGCCCCGCGGGCGTGACTTTCATGCCACGCTGATGTTGCGCGGGCTGTTCACCCATGGCGAGGTGATGTTCCGCCGTGCTCTGTTCGACACGGTCGGCGGGTATCGCGATTTCTTTCGATATGCGCAGGATCGAGACCTATGGCTGCGCATGTCGCGGCTGTGCGACTATGATATCGTGCCCGAGATACTGTATCGCCGTTACAAGCCCGCCGGCGGGGTCAGTGCCGATCCCGAAAAGCTGTTGCTGCAATCCTATCTATCCGATTTTGCGGTGCAATGCGCGCGGATCGTTGACGCCGGTGACCGCGATCCGATCGAGCGCCATGGGGCGCTTGCGGCATTCATGCGCCACCCCTCGCCGGTATTTGCGCGCAAGCTGGCTTGGTTTGGCGCTCGGATGATGGTGGAAGGCGATGTCGAACGGGGTTGGCCAATTGTCGGGCGCGCCTATGCGGAACATCCCAGTCGGCAGGTCCGCATGATCCATGCGCTTGCCGCACTGCACGACCGGCCCTTGTTGTGGCGGCGCGTCGGCCAACCCGTACTTGCGCGGCGATTGCGTCAGTTTCGCGAGGTGCACTGAAGGGGCGGCACCGCCGCGCCCTTCACCTTTGCGCTTGTTACCGGACGATGATACTGCCCATCAACGGCACTTCATTGGCGTCCAGACGATCGCTCAGCGCACGCACGCCGCTCATCGAGCTTCGTTCCCGCTCGACCAGCAGAAGCGCTCCGTCGGCGCCACGCGCGATGGCGGCGATAATATCGGCGGGCTGATTGCCGGCATCAATGATCGCAAAGCGATACCCCGCCCGCATGGCGCGAAGCTGATCGACCAGCGACACGCGCTCCACCGCTTCGCTCAAACCCGAAATTGCCGGGCCGGATGCGACCAAATCGAGATTGGGAATAGCCGTGGGCACCGCGCTTTCGTCGCGTGCGCCGCCGCCGGTCAGAAGCGTCGTCGCGCCTTCCGCCGGATCGACGCCGAACAGCGCATGCTGGGCCGGGTTGACGAAATTGGCATCAACGATGAGACCGTGCTGGCCCAACTGAGCAAACAAGGTCGCCAGATTGGCCGCCACGCCCGCGGTATCGTCGGTGCCGCAACCGGCTAGCACGATGACCGGCATCCTGTCGCTGTCGAGATCGAGCACGGTGAGCAGCGTGGAACGCAGCTCGCGCAGTCGCACCGAAAGCGGTTCTTCTGGGTCATAGGCGGCGACGATCGCACGGCTGATCCCTGCGGTATCAGGATCGACTAGCTGCCCGGCCTCTACCCGACGCGCGAGGGCCTGATTGAACACCTCTGGCTCGACCAGACCGAGATCGACGGCAGCGTTGCCGAAACTGGCGCCGGTGCGGGCCTGATATTGAGCGATGCGATCCAGATCGTCCGCACTCAGCGCATTGGTGTCGATGAGTGAGGGGTCGGGGGCGGCGCCATCGCCAACCCGGTGCGTGCGTGCGTGGACGCCGCCTGTCGAATGAGTGCTCGAACGCAGCTTCATGATGCGGCTCCCGACGCCGGCAGAGCCAGTAGTCTGGGTCCGCGATTGAGATCTGCAAGCACAGGCGCGCCCGTCAGCGACACCAAGCCGCCGACCGTCCGTACGCGGGGGTTACGCCATTCGAGGAACAGCGCCGTCACCACCCCGACGAACAACCCGGCGAGCAGGCCCAGCAGGACGCGCAGCGCGACATTCGGGCTGGACGGCAGTGCCGGCGGCACCGCCCGGTCGAGCAGGCTGACATTGCTAAGCGGAATTTCGCTCTGCAGACGCACTTCGTTCAGGCGCGTCGTCACCGCGTCATAGGCGTTGCGCGCGGTATCAACGTCGCGCTGAAGCACGGCCATCTGATCCTGCACGCCCGACAGGCGAAGCACCCGTTCACGCTGGCCCTGCACCAGGCTGCGCAGGCGGGCCTCACGCGCACCGGCAGCGGCGCTGGCGGTCTGGATCGCTGAAACGGCGGTGCCCACGGCCTGTGCCCGGCGCGCGCGCAGTTCGGCAAGCTCGGCATTGGCCGACACGATCAGCGGATGGTTCGGCCCCAACGTCTGGCGAAGCTGCTGGAGTTCGGCCGACTTGCCTGCGATCTGGCCGTCCAGCCCCTGAACCACTGCCGATTGCTGTGCATCGGCCGATCCGCCGACATTGCTGCCCGCCTTGGCACCGGCCTGCGCCGCTTCGGCTTGGGCGGTCGTCAATTGCTGCGTCAGTTCGCTCAACTGCGCTTGTTCGATGTCGAAGCGACCAGCCCCGACAAGCCCATGCTGCTGCTGAAAGCGCGTCAGGCGCGCCTGTGCCTGCTCAAGCCGGGTGCGCGCTTCGCCTATCTGGCTTTCGAACCATTGCGAATAGACGCGGGCCGGATCGATCCGCAGTTGCAGCTGGGTCTGGACATAAGCCTCGGCAAAGGCCGTGGCCATGCGCGCCGCCAGTTCGGGATCCTCGCTCTTGTAGTTGACGGCAAGCACGCTGGTGTTGCGCGTCGGCAGAATTTCCAGCGCAGAAGGGGAAGTGATGCGGCGGCCGATCCATTCGCGGATCGGCAGCTGGCTGCCCGATTTTTGATAACGCTCGACCAGTTCGGGATTGCGGTCCAGCCCCATATTGCCGACCACGCGCTGGGCGACGAACACGCTGCGGATGATGTCCGCCTGCGTCCCCAGCAGTGCCGCAGACTTGGTCTGGGCGCCGCCGCCCGAATTGCTTGAGACCGGGTCCGCCTGTTGCAGATCGAACAGTAGCGTCGCCGATGCGTTGTAGGTCCGCGGCGATGCCCAGGTCCAGATGCCGACGATCGCCAGCACGACCAGTGTTGCCAAGGCAATCATACGCCAGCGCGCACGCAATGCTTCGACATAATCCCAAACGTTCATCGGTCATCCCCTTTGCCAGCGATGCTCTGGCTGGTCTTTTTGTTCCAGCGCTGCCGGGCGCAAACCGTCAATAGGAACTGAGGCGCCAGCACATCGTCAAAGGCCAACCTGGTCGGACTGTCCGCCGCCGTGGCGGTGGGCAACCTGCCGAGTGCCGGCGCGAGCGCCTGAACCAGTTGCGGAGCGATTGCCGGGTCCACCCCAGCCTGCTCCAACGCACCGGTCAGATCGTCGATTGTGAATTCGAGTTGCCTTGCCGCGGCTTGGGCGAACGCTTCGATCGCGGCGACGGGGAAGCGGTCCTCGCGCACCAGCGTCTCGAACAGCGCGTCGTCGCGCTGATTGGTCTCCCGCCAGCTCGCTCGCGCTCGCTCCACCCCCGACAGGACGGTTTCGGCATCAGCAAAACGCTGGTCGCGCTCGATCGCGGACAGGCAGCCATGCAGGCTAAACAGCCGCATGTGATAGGGCGATCCGCACACCAGCCAGCGCAGCAGCGACAGCGCTTCCAGATCGAATACCAGCCCGATCGCCTGGCTGGTGGTGCGAATGAAATTTTCTACCTCTTCATCGGCGATCGGCTTCAGTCCGACCGGCAGGATATGCCGCCGGACCGATGCATGAACGTCGATCAGGTCGCCAACATCGCCCGAAATGCCGACAAAGATCAGCCTCACGCGCGAGCGCATGTCCGACAAAAGCTTGATGAGCAGCGCCAGCTGCCCCTTGGTCTCACGATCCTCAAGCCGGTCAAACTCGTCGAGGATCAGGATGACATCTTCATGATCGACGCGCGCCAGCAGCGATGCGAACGAACGCGGCGTCGGCGACGCGCGGACAAGGTCGACCGCATTGGCAAAGTTATCGGCCCGCATGCCGAATGCCGCCGGCCCGATTTCGTCCAGATAAGGCAGCATCAGCTCGGCGAAATCGCCGCCGCCCGCGCAGGACAGATAGATGACCGACGCCCCCGACGCGTCAGCCATGTCGCCGAACACCCGGACCAGCGAAGTCTTGCCGCTGCCGCGCGGACCATAGATCACGGCATGCATGCCCGATTCAGTCACGGCGATGTTAAGGCTGTCCAGCTCACGCTGGCGGCCGAACAGATCACGCGGATTTTCGACGGGCTGGTTCGCGCCGAACAGGCGGATCGCCAGCATGCGGCTGCGTTCGGCGACGCGGGTAGCGCGGTCTTGGGCATGGCCATTGGGCGAGGGTGGCGGCGTCGGCGGCGCGCTTCGCGGCAGCGGCGCCTGAGCCGCCTGGCTTGCCATGCGCAGCGGGTCGGAGGACGAGACATTTTGCCTCGCCCTGCCGGTCAACCAGCCACGCAGACGATCGAACCAATCACGTAACATGGTTACCCCCTGGCAGACGCGCTGTGGCGTCCGCCCTTCCCCCGGATATGGACCTTATGGCCACTAATGACACTCGCTGATTGCCTATGGGTTAAGCTGACGCCGAACAAGCCCTGCGGCTGCAGATTTCATGCCGGTGCCGTATCGGGATAGTGTTCGGGATATAATAATCGTTCACCGATTTCGGCCCATTTCGGGAATATCACCGGCGAGACGCTACCCGCTGCGGCCAGCGCCCCGGACACAGCCTCTTCGATCGAGCCGGCATCGTCCGGGCGATAGCCGTATCGCGAGCGCACATCGCCGGTCGCAAAGTCGGGACACACCGCCGGCCGGCCCAGATATTCGAACTGCGCCAGCTTCAGGCTGGTCTCGGCGAGATATTCGACCCCCGGCGCCTGCAGATACGGCGCCACCCCAATCGTCGCATGCGCGATATAGGGCAGGGTGTCGCGAAAGGGCATCTCGTCATGGATGATCACGTTCGAGGGCGCATCGAACCGGCGCCCGCAACCGATCACATGGAACATCACGTCGGGAAAGGCCGCCGCGGCGTGGCGGAAAAATCCCTCGTCGAACAGCATTGAGCCGACTGACACCGCCGTGCGCTGACCGGCGGGGTAGGGGGTGGAGCCGACCGCCTCGAAATCCTCCGGATCGATGCCAAAGCCGATCCGTGTTAGGCGATCCGCCCAGTGGAAATCCGGCGCCATCAGCCATGATCGCATGCTGACGTGATGCACCAGCTTGGCATCGCGTTCGAGCTGCTGCTGGACAAAGGGATGCGCGCCCACCGTTTCGAGCCGGTCGGTCGCGTAATAGATGATGCGCGCACAGGGATTGAGGTGATGGATGCGCCGCAACAGGATTGCCGCCACGCTGGCCTCGACCACGACATGATCCGCCTCGGCCAGCATGGCGTCGACGTGCAGGTCGGGCAGGCGCGCATAAAGTTGGAACAGCGGCGCCATCATCCTGTCGGCGATCTTGTTGCCCGTGGCAAAGGGGTGCAGCGGCGTGCGCCACAGATAGCATTGGATGCCGTCGACGGTTTCGATCCGGTTGGCCCGATCCCATAGGAACAGGCGCGAATCGCCCTTCGACCAAGACAGCCGGCTGAACCGCGTCGACAGAAACGACACGTCATAGCCGCCACGCGCCAGTGCGCCGGCGATCTGATGGATGCTCGCCCGTTTGGCAGTGCGATAATCGTGAAAGGCCGAAATAAAGACGACCTTGCCCTTGCTCATGCGGTAGGTACTTTCCTGTATCGATCGCCTTGGAAAGGGGAATGCAGCTTTAGGTCGGGCGCGGTCAAGAGTTGGTTGCAGTGCAACATATTTGCCTGCTAATCGCGCGTTGCCTGTGCGGTGGACACGGTGCAAGGCTGACCGCACGGCCCGCGATCACCGGCGCGGCAGATCAGGGGAGACGCAGATGGACGATATCCGGGCGGATGCCGGCCACGCGCCGCTAATTTCGGTCATCATTCCCGTTTATAACGACACCGCAAGGCTTTCACTGTGCCTCGGCCTGTTGCAGGCGCAGACCATCGCCGACCGGGCCGAAATCATCGTCGTCGACAACGGATCGACCGAGGATTTGTCGGCCGTCAAATCCCGTTTCGGGACGGTCCGCTGGCTGCACGAAGCCAAGCCCGGCTCCTACGCCGCACGCAATACCGGAATCAATGCGGCGTGCGGGCATATCCTGGCCTTTACCGATTCGGATTGCCTGCCAGCCCCGGACTGGCTGGAGCAAGGCATTGCCCCGCTGATGGGCGACAATCCGCCTAGCTTTGTTGGCGGCGCCATCGATCTGGTCACGACCCGGCCCAGCGGCCTCAGCCCGGCCGAGCTGTTCGACCTTGCCAGCGGCTTTCCGCAGCACCGTTTCGTCGAGCATGTCCATTTCGCGATGACCGCCAACATGCTGACCTTGGCCAACACGATGAAGTGGGTCGGCCCCTTTGCCACGACGATGAAGTCAGGCGGCGACCGGGAATGGGGCAATCGTGCCTGGTCGATGGTGGGACCGGGCCGTTATGTCGATGCCGCGCGCGTCGGCCACCCCACGCGCTCTAGCCCGCCCGAAGTGCTGAAGCGCGTGCGGCGCGTCGCTGGCGGCGAACGCGACCGCAAGCCGGGCTGGCGCGACTGCCTGGCCTTTTGCGCCCGGCAATTGCCGCCGCCGCGGCGGGCGATCCTGGACATCGCCGCCATCAATCCCGCGCGGGCATCCTGGCCGGCCAAAGCGGGGGCAATGCTCTTTGCCTATCGCACGCGCCTGGCACTGATCCGGTATCGTCTTGAGCTGCAGTTCGGCGGCGAATCCACTCGCTCATGAAATTTTGACGCTTGGCGCCTGATAAAATATCCAAGTCAACACACGCGTCGCGACCGGTGCATTCCGGAAAGCGTGCTGGGGGGAAAGCGTTTATGGTTCGCCACTATGTAATGGGTGTGGCCGTTGCCCAGTTGGCGATGGTTGGCGCAGCCTATGCGCAGGAAAATCGTTTCGACCTGTCTGCCCGCATCGTCGAGACGTATGACACCAACACCCTGCGCTTGGGCGATTTGCGCACCGATGACCCGACAGACAATCTTGCGGTGTCCCCGCGCGTCGCTGTCGATTTCGACCGGCGTTTCGGACGGCAGCGGGCGTTCGTAAACGGCTATGCCGGTTATAATTTCAACAGCCGATTCAAGTTCCTGAACCGAGAGGATCTGGCCCTGAACAGCGGCATCGACCTGCGTTTCGGCCCGCGCTGCCAGATCTCGCCGACCGCTTCTGTATTCCGGTCGCAATCCGATCTTGAGGATTTGGGCCAGATCGTTAGCAACACCGCGACGATCCAAGATTACCGCATCCGCGCCACCTGTCCGCGTCCAGCAGGCTTTTATCCGACGATCAGCGCTGGCTATTACCGCGTCGACAATTCCGAAATTCGCCGCGAGCGCGACCAGTCGATCGTCGATGGCCGACTGGGCGTAGTGTATCGCCGGCCTAGCATCGCCGATTTCGAGCTGTTCGGGCAGATTTCCCAAATTACGCGCGCGCGCCGCGATCCCTCGCCGACCGGTCTGCTGGAAGACGAAACCGGCCTGCGCACGGTCGGCCTGCGCGTCAGCCGCGACGTTGGAACGCGGTTCGAAGCAGAAGCACAGATCGGCTATACCGATGTCGATCCCCAGGTTGTCGGCGTGCCGGGCTTTTCGGGCCTGACGTATAGCGGCAGCCTGACCTATGAGCCCTCGCCACGGCTTGGCATCACACTGACTTCCGGGCGCGCGGCCACGGCCAGGGGCAATCTGGGCACCAGCTATTATCTGACGAACAATGTCGAACTCGACACGCGCATGCAGCTCAGCGCGCGCACCTCGTTCAATGCCGGGGTCCAGGTGTCACGCCGCGATTTCCGGGGTGAGGACCGGGTGTTTCTGTTCGGCCCGCGCGGTAAAGACCGTCAGGTGGATGCGCGGGCAGGCATCGGCTATCGGGTCGCGCGCCCGATCGATCTGAACCTGTCGGTACGTTATCGGCAGCGTAATGCCGATAATGACTTCTACGACTATGACAGCTTCGCCGCGACACTGGCGGCCGGCATCAGGCTTTGAGAAACGGAGACGGCGGCATGAAGGCGTGGGAAAAATTGTCAGGAATGGCGCTGGCGCTTGCCCTGGCGGGCGGCATACCGAACGCCGCAGCACAGACGACCTGGCCCGGTTATCAACTGGGGGCCGAGGATCAGATCGAGGTCCAAATTCACGGTCAGGGTGGCGCGGTTGTCAAGACGCGCGTTAAGTCCGATGGATCGGTGACGCTGCCGCTGGTGGGTAAGGTGCGAGCCGCCGAACAGACCACACAGGGCTTGGCCGGTACGATCGAAACCGAATTGAAGCGCGGCGGATTGATGTCCAATCCGATCGTCAACGTCGAAATCCTCGAATATGCCAGTCGCACCGTCACTATGCTGGGTGAATTCGGCAATCCAGGGCTGATGCCGCTCGACCGCCCGCTGCGGCTGAGCGAAATGGTCGCGCGCGTCGGCGGACTGAAGCAGGGTGCGTCGGACAATATCGTCCTGCGCCGCGCCAATGGCACGATCGAACGCCACAACCTGACCGCCATTGCCCGCAATGAAGCACGCGACGTGGTGATGCAGCCGGGGGATTCGGTCTTCGCGACTGCGGCCCCGCAATATTACATCTATGGTCAAGTCGGGAACGCCGGTGCGTTCGCGATCATGCCGCAAATGACGATCCGTCAGGCGCTGGCACGCGCAGGCGGCCCGACGCTGGCGGGTTCGGAACGCAAGATCACACTGTACCGCGAGGGCGAGGAAAGTGACGCAGACCTGAACGCGATGGTTCAGCCCGGCGACGTCCTGTTCGTGCGCGAGCGCGTTTTCTAATTTAACGCATCGACCGGGCGCGTCGTTAGAGCGTCGCGGCCGGTCGATGGCATCATGCCCGATGGGGGAAGTGATGACCGACGACAGCCGTATCGAAACCGGCGACGCGGTTGCTTCCGCCGGGCTGCCGGGATCGATGAAGAAGAAGCTCGCCGTCGGCGCGGGATGGATGACGGGATTGCAACTGCTGTCCAAGGTCATCGAGGTCGGCTTTACCGCGGTGCTGGCGCGCATCCTGTTTCCTGACGATTTCGGCGTGATCGCCGGCGCGACGATCTTCATCCAGTTCGCATCGCTGCTGGTCGAAATTGGCATTGGCGCCACCATCGTCCAGATCCCCAATCTGACCCGCACTGACCTGCGCATCGGGGGAACGCTCGTTTTCCTTAACGGGATCGGCTATTTCCTTCTGGCCCAGCTGCTCGCGCCTTTCGCGGGAGATTTCATGGGGATTGCTGGTGTCGAACCGGTGATCCGAGTATTGGCGCTGGTATTCATCATTCAGTCGTTTGGCATCGTGTCCGAAAACGTGCTGGTCCGCGACCTTGAAGTGCGGCGGGTGATGATCGCGCAGTTGATGGCGCGCCTGATCGGCACTGGGGTGATCGGCATCGTGCTGGCGTGGCTGGGCTGGGGCTATTGGGCGCTGGTCGCCGCGACGCTTGCCGAAACGTCAATCAAGGCATCGTGGTTGGTGCTGATCGTGCGCCCCCCATTGCGTCCATTGCTGACGCGTGCGGGCGCGAAGCGGCTGATGCGGCGTGGCGCGGGCTTTTCACTGGCAAAGATCATTAACTTCATGGCCCTGCGCGCCGACAATGCCACGGTCGGCCGGACGATGGATGCCGCAGCGCTGGGCTATTATTCGCGCGCCTACAACCTGATGAATGTGCCGGCGGACCTATATAGCCGTATCGCCGAACGGCTCGTCTTTCCGGCCATGGCGCAGGTTCAGAACGAACCGGCTCGCCTCCGCAAGGCCTTTCTGCGCGGGCTGGAGCTGACGGCGATCTTCGGGCTGCCGATTTCGGCCCTGCTGGCGCTGCTGGCGCCCGAAGTCATCGCGTTCATTCTGGGCCCGCGCTGGACAGCGGTGATCGCGCCGTTCGCGGTGTTGTGTTCAGTAACCTATCTGCGTCTCGGGTCCAAGATCAGCGGATCGCTACAACGGGCCAAGGCGGCCACGGGGGCGATGATCACCAACCAGATCGTCTATGCCGCCATGGTGGTCGGTGGCTGTCTGATTGCCTATCCCTATGGCATCGTCGCGGTTGCGGTGGCGGTCAGTATCGCGGTCGTCGCCTTTTATCTGATCGTCAATTTCAACGCCTGTCGCCTGGCGGGCGTGGGGTTGGTGGATTTCGCGCGCGCCCATGCACATGGCTCGTTGCTGGCATTGACCTGCACGCTGCTGATCGCCCCGATCGCGCTGCCGATGCGCGCGGCGAACATGCCGCCGATCGCGATCCTGGCGGTGTCGGGATCGATGCTGGTCCTGTTGGGACTGGTGCTGGCCGTATGGCGGCCGCGCTGGCTGCTTGGCGATTTCGTGCTTGAACTGCTGGGCGATGCAGGCCGGTTCACCAATCGCCTGCGCAAGCGAAAGGCGCGGCAGTGAGGGCACTGGACGCCTGCGTTCCGCCCGCCACTTGTTCGGGCCGCACGCCCTTTGCTGCCCACGTTGATTGAATGAAGGAAGCTATGTTGGATCGCAGCGCAGACGGGCAGCCCATGCGGCCGCTTAGCATCACCCATGTCGTTCGGCAATTTTATCCCGGCGTCGGCGGGATGGAAGAATGCGTTCTGCAACTGGCCCGGCACCAGACTGGCGACGGCCATCAGGTTCGCGTCGTCACTGTTGACACGATTTTTGACCAACCACAGACACGAACGCTGCCGCATCAGGAAACGCATCACGGCATCGAAATCCGGCGTGTGCCGTGGCGCGGGTCTAAACGCTATCCCGTGGCCCCCGGCGTACTGGGCGTACTGGGCAAGGCCGATCTGGTCCATGTGCATGGCGTTGACTTCCTGTCTGATTATCTGGCGCTGACACAGCCGATCCATCGCCGGCCGCTAGTGCTGTCGACCCATGGCGGCTTTTTCCACACCCAGTTCGCCGGGCGGATGAAGCTGGTCTATTTTCAGTGCATCACCCGCACCCTGCTCACCCGATATGCGGCATTGGCGGCGTCGAGCCAGTCTGACCTGGAGCGGTTTTCGCAAATCCGGAAATGTAATCTCGAACTGATCGAAAATGGGGTGACGGTCGACAAATTTCGCGGTCTGGCCAAGCGCGACGCGCGCACGATCCTCTATTTCGGACGGCTTGCGCCCAATAAGGGACTGGAGGCGCTGATCAGCTGGTTTGCCGCGCTGGTGGCTGCTGATCCCGAATGGCGGCTGATCTTGGCCGGGCGACCGATGGGCGTCACCACGGCAAGGCTGCGGGCGCAGGCAGAAGCACTGGCCGTCACCGATCGGGTCGAACTGATCGATACGCCCAGCGACGCACAGATTGCCGAGTTGATCGGGCGGGCATCAGTCTATGCCTCAGCCTCGACCTATGAAGGATTTGGGCTTGCCGCGATCGAGGGGGCGTCGGCACATTTATACCCGCTGCTCAACGACATCCCGCCGTTTCGCCGCACGGTCGAGGGGCTGGGCTTTGGCCGGATTGTCGAATTTTCCGACCCTTCCACCGCGCGCCAGTTCGCGCAGGATTGGCCGAGCATCACCCTGCCCGATGGGGCGATGATCGATGCTACCGTCACCAACCGTTTTGGCTGGCGTGGTCATGTCGATGCGTTTGAGGCGCTGTATCGCCGCGTACTGGACCGCCGGCGCGCGGGTTAGGGCCGCCGGCCCGACATTATCGAACCGTCCGCCCGCCCATGCTCAGGCGGATATATTCGCCGATATCGGCGATCCCCAATGCCACCAACACCGCTTCGGCCTTGAGCCGGGTCGCGAGCGGGGCGCCGTCGGCCAACAGCACCTTCTTGCCGCGGCGACCGGTTTCGAGGCTGTTTTTGGCCAGGGCTCGGATCAGGCGCATACGCCCATGCGTTCGGTCCCAGTGGCCGCCGGTTAGCCGCCGCCGCTTTTCGAGCAGCGCGGCAAAGGTCGCACGGGTCGGATGCCGAACGATCATTTCTGGTTCGTAGAGCATCGTCCGACCCGAGGCACGGATCTTCATGCCCATGTGATGATCGCCGCCCGACTTCACCGTTTCGTCGAAACAGCCCGCTTCGACGATGGCAGCGCGCGGGCTGACCCAATTGGCCGTCGCACAGGTGCCCAATGCAGCCTGATGCTGGGGAAAGGCGACCATCGCTTCATAACATTCCGCCCATCGACGCGCTTCGCTACCGCTTTCGTTGAACAGGACGATACGGCCCGCGATCACGCCGAGATTCTGCTCCTCGACCGCGCGCGCCATCGCCGTGGACAGCCAGCGCGGATCGGGGATGCAATCGGAATCGGTGAACGCCAGATAGTCGCTGCTGGTGTTTGCGATGCCGAGATTGCGGGCTGCATAGGAACCGGGCTTGGGCTGGTGCAACACGCGCACGCCCATAGCCTGCGCGCGTACTGCGGTATCGTCAGTCGATCCATTGTCGACGATTACGATTTCGAACCGGTCGCGCGGATAATCTTGCTCCTGCAGCGCGACGATACAGCGTTCCAGCTGTTCGGGGTTGTTCCACACCGGCACGAGCACCGTGACCAACTTGTGTTCGGGCTGCAATGATCGGTATCCCATGGGTGGCTGACGGCGATGCCATAGCAAAGACGAATGATGATTGCGAATGCCACCGGAACGATTGGCCCGGATCAGGCGCATAAAAGGGAGGCGGACCCTTACCGGCCCGCCCCCGACAGGTTCGTTGGCTAACGAATGTCAAAAGTCGATGTCGCCCAAACCAACTGACGATTTCAGCGCGCTGTAGACATAATAGCGTACGCCGTTTTCCTCAATCATACCGTCGAATTCGATCGCGCCAGCACCGGCGATCGCGACCGTGCCGCCGGTGCCCGACAGGTCGAGCGTGCCGTCGCTGCCAAACCGGATGATGCCATCACCATTGCCATCGGCAAGAGCCGTGGTGGTGACAACCAGGTCACGGGCGGAGAAGCTGATGTTGTCGGCGCCCATTCCCGCAATCGGATTGGCCGTGTCGAAGAAGAAGATGTCGGTGACCTTGCCGCTGGTGCTGCCGGTCAGGACATCGTTCCCGAAATCGCTGACATGAACGACCTGTCCCGCCCCGGCGGTGGGAGCGAGGCGAGCGTCGGCATAATAGAAGATGCCGTCGACCTCACCCATCAGGCGCAGGCCAGCGCTGTTGCTGGCGCCGATCAGCCGGGCGGTGTCACCGTCGCTCGGGTCGATGCGCAGGGTCGACCCGCTCCAAGTAATGATGCCATCGCCATTGCCGTCGCGCAGGCTATTGTCGACCGCCAGCATGTCGGCGCGACCCCAGTCGGCGATAACGTCCGCGCCGGTCACCCCGGCATTGTGCAGCTCGAACACGTCGCGACCGGCCCCACCCGCCAGATTATTGTTCGCGCTGTTGCCGATCAGGCGGTCATTACCGCCGCCGCCGACCGCGTTCTCGATCACCGTACCATAAGCGATTGCGATATTGTCCTTGTACAGACCCGTTGTCAGGCCAAGGTCGGCGGCGATGTCCATATACAGGTCGTAAACTGCTTGGCTGCGCGGCGCGAGGCCCAGTTCGGCACGGTTGGCGTTGACTTCCTCCAGCGACAGAAACGCCTCGATCCCGCCACCCGATGAGAATGCGCCTTCGTTCAGGTCGATCAGTGATGGCGTATCCCAGCCCGAAAAGTCGAGCGTGTCTTCACCACCAGCGTCATAGATGGCGACAATCGGTGCCTTGTTCCGGGCAAAGTCGAATTCGGCGCGATTGGCGGTCGAATTGAAGCCGTAGACGGTGCTGTCGGTGCGGGTGGTCAGGTCCACGCCATAGATGCGCTGGATCGCGGCAATGTCATGCACCAACGGCGTGGCCGCATAGCCAAAACGCATATTCGCCCAATCGATATGCTGCGCGCCGGTTTCATAAGCGTCGAAATAGCTCATGATCGAATATTGCAGCGTATCTTGGGCATAGGCCGCGTCGTTGGCGTAGGTGATCGGATCGGGCACCCCGTCGCCATCGTCATCGTCCAGCGCGTTGTAATCGCCGGGATGGCTCAACCCCAGCGAGTGGCCCAGTTCGTGGACCATCGTCGTCTTTGCATAGAAACTGTCGTCGAGCGGGAAGAAGTTCGAGCTTACAAAACCGTCGATCCACACATCGCCGCTCAACCGGCCGATTTCCTCGAATCCATCAGGCAGATAGGCCGCATCGTAAATGGTGCCGAACGGCAGATAAGCATAGGCCTGTGCACCGCCGGTATCGGTGTTGCCGACGACGATATCGGCATTGAACGACTTGGTCTCCTGAAACGAAATGGCGACAAGATCATCCCACAATGCGATCCCTTCGCGCACCAGTTCGCGCTGACCGGCATTCAGGATCGAAAACGCTTCTTCATCGAACGCCTCGGTAAAGGCGATCGTGCTGGTCGCGTTGACATAGTAACTGTTGACCAATTCCTCGTAATTTGCCCAGAAGCCGAAATTGAGGACACCATCCGACAACTCGCCGTAATTGTCGAGATACCAGTTATATCCGGTGCGGTTCAGATTTACTGCCGCCTGACCGACGGTGTAGATCGGCTTGTCGTTGTAAGTGCCCCCCGCAAACGGATCGAGAGACAGGCTTTCCGGCGTCTCACCACCCACGCCTGGCCAGTCGCGTTCGACCACGACATCCGCAATCTTCTCGATCATTTTAAACCCTTCCCTGTTGCAAACCTTATTGTCCGACCCGGTCGGCGCGTCGTGCGCCAAGGCAGAAAGCGGTTCAGCGCGCGGCCGATAAGCGCGTCGTCATCCTCACCCGGCCGGGCGGTAAAGTGGCGCGGTACCAGCATGCCCTGCGCATCATCGAACGAGGCGGCACGTTCGGCTGACAGGGCGACCTGCGCCCGACCGGCGGTGTCGCGGCCAAACACAGCGTGTATGATCAGCGTGGCCGGGGATAATTGCCCGGCATCGTCGGTTACCGGAAAGGGCGCGACCGCTGCGGCCAGCGTCGCAAAGCGGGCGCAACGGTCGCTCCCTTCGCCTTCGCAGCGAATGGTGATGTCCCGGACGCCCTGCCACAGTGGCGCGATCTGGCGGGGCGATTCGTTCGCCGCCGCCTGAGCGGACGCGACTGTCAGAAAAGCAATCGGCAGCAAGTGCATATGCCGAACTCCGCCACGAACAGCCGGAGCATAACGTTAAAATTTCGGTAACCAAAGCGACAAAATGGACCGAACGCCCCGCATTGCACCGCAACCAGATACGGGCTGGCCGCATGTAAATTGCAATTTTTTGTTTTGGATCGAATCAAATCTGTAAAAGGGTCCGCTATCGGAGCGAGGGCTTGCAATGAACGTTGCCGACATTGGTTCGTCGCAGGCCACCGCGCTCCCGTCGCTGGCGGTCGATGTTTATGGCCAGGAGCGGTCACTCAACCTGTTGCAGGCCATCAGGCTGCTGCGCTCACATGGCGGGCGTTACCGCGCGGTGGCGCTGATCCGGCTTGCTCAGCATTTCGACCGCCCGCGACGGCGCCGGTTTCGCGACTGGGCCAATCGTCAGTTGCGGCGCGATTTCGGCTGTTTCGTGCAGCCGGGGGCGCAAATCGGTCCCGGATTGAAGCTGCCACACCCGTCCGGCATCGTGATCGGCACGGGCGCCCGCATTGGCAGCAACTGCACTATCTATCACCAAGTAACATTGGGTGGCGCACGACGCGGCGATTTCAAGGCTAATCGGTATCCCTCGGTCGGCGACGACGTCGTCCTTTATGCCGGAGCAAAACTCTTGGGCGGCATCCGCGTGGGCAATCATGTCGAAGTTGGCGCCAATGCCGTTGTGCGCTGCGACGTTCCTGACAACAGTGTCGCAGTCGGCATACCTGCGCGCATCATTTCACGCACCGCCACTTGTTACGAACAGGCGCTGCAAGCCTATTCCTGATCCACCACAGCCATTGGATTATCGCCACGCGGCAGCCGGCAGAGCCAGCGTGCGATACGCCCATGCCCCTCTTTGCACAACATAGTTGAAATATAGCTTTTATTCCATTGTATAGAATGGACAAGTTTGTGAGCCGGATTTTACAAGAGTTTGGTTGACATTTTCTTAACGGAAGCATATTAGCGCCAATTAGCGTAGCCCCTGTGTCTAAGGGCGATTGAGAACACATTCCTCGAATCGACTGGAGGCTCTAATGGCATTTCGTGATAACAGCACGCTGATTTCCACGGCGACGGTATTCAACGTCTTAGCTAATAATGCGGACGACGTTTATGATTCGGACGTGATAGGAAATGCCGTCGCTTTCGTAATCGAAAATGGTCTCGTTGGCGACGACACCTTCCTGAATTTCACCAGCAACGATTCCATCCTCAACAGCACAAAGATTTTTGACGGCAATGGCGACGGCTTTGTTGCCTTTGGCCCGAACGGCGTGCTGGATATCGATCGCACGACAAACAAGAATGCGGGGCCTGACCAGCTTCAGGTCGTCGGCGTCATCGAGCTGCGCTATCTGAATGAGAAGAGCGGCAATCACGTCTATGCTGACGCCGACACGCTGCGAAACCTGTTCGACACCTTCGGTCAGTCGAATGTCGTCGAAGGCGATGTCGGCGACGACAATATCGATCTGAGCAGTGGCGCAAAGGTGCTGCTGCATGACAATGCGTTGGGCTTGAACCTGGGCAGCGATACCGTCACCGGCTTTGGCGACGATGACCTGTTCGTTACCACCAGCCTGCTGTTTGACAACACCGGCAACGGCGTCGTCACCTTTGGCGGTAACGATGTGCTCGACACCTCGGGTGCCGAAGGTCCGCAGGAAAGCGATCCCTCGACCGGCCCGGGCGGCCAAGTCGACTTCGCCGGCATTGATGGTCTTGCCTATCTGGGCACGAACGAAATCGACGGTGTGACCTATTATTATTACGGGACAGAAACAACCACGGTTAATCCGTTCGACGAAGCCTGATCCCTCCTTCTCCGGGAAGAGGCCTGTTTCCCTGGGGAAACGGGTCTCTTTCGGTTTTCGCGGGCGAACATTGAAAAACCCCGCGCCGGTTGCCCGACGCGGGGTTTTTATTTCGATCCGTTTTAGGACCGGTGGGTTAGGTTATGCCCATCCGGGCGATCAGAAGCTCAGATCGTTCGCATCGGTGTTCGTCGAGCCGACCATCGAGTAGACATAATAGGTCACGTCGTTGCGGATGACCGCGCCATCGAATTCCAGCGTGTCGATCAACGCGCCGTTCATGCCCTTCAGCACGACATTGCCCTGATCGCCCGGCAGCGTGATGTTGCCGTTGCTGCGGATGATGATGTTGTCACCATTGCCATCGTTGATCTTGGTGGTGGTGACGATCATGTCACGCTGGCCGAACTTGGTGATCGTGTCGCTGCCCAGATCGGCGCCCAGCGCGGTGTCGAAGAAGAACACGTTCTTGCTCTTGTCGCCTGAGTCGCCGCTGAAGCTGTTGTCGGCCAGCGTACTTTCCTTGGCGCCCTTGGGACGGACGGTGGCGTCGGCATAGATCGAATGACCGGCGTCATCGACCCCAAGGTAACGCAGCTTGGACACGTCATCGATTTTTACCATGTCACCGACTCGCGGTGCATCGATCGACAAAACATTGCCAGACAGCGCAATGATGCCGTCCTTGTTGCCGTCATACAGCGCCTTGTCGAACGCAAGCACGTCGTCCTTGCCGAAATTGGTGATGCGGTCGTTGCCCGTCGTACCCGCAGCGATATGGAAGGTGTTGGCGCCATCCTTGCCCGACAGGATCTGATCCAGCGCCGACGAACCATCGACCGTGCCCGCACGCGCGACCAGATCAGTGGCCACGTCATCCACCGGCGGAGGAGGAGGCGGCGGCGGGGGGGACGGGGGCGGGGGCGGGGGCGGGGGGGGCGGCGGTGCCACCACCTCTGCCACGTCCAGCGTCACCGTCGCGGTGTCCGATGCCTTGCCGTCCGACACGGTATAGACGAACTTGTCGATCCCGCTGAAGCCGTCCTTAGGCGTATAGACAAAGCTGCCATCGGCAGCCAGCGACAGCGTACCGTTTGAAGGGCCCGTCTTGACCGATGCCTTCAGTGCGTCGCCATCGGCATCCTTGTCATTGGCAAGCACATTGCCCTTGACGCTTTCGCCAGCGTCCAGCTCGAAGCTGTCATTGGCGGCGTCGGGCGCGACGTTCACATCGACCGGCGGCGGCGGCGTGCTCGGTCCGTCGCCGTCATCAGCCTTGATGTCGGAGATCGTTGCCTTCAGGTCGTCCGTGACGCCCATGTACAGCGTGAGCGTCGTCGACGCGCCGGCCGCCAGCGTGCCGATGTCGAAGGTCAGGTTCAGCGTCTGGTCGACCGTCTTGGTGTACCCCACGCTTTGCGCTGCATCGTGCGCCGCTGCGGCGTAGGGATCACTGTTGACGAATCCATAGAAGGACGCGACCGCACGGTCGTCATCGCTGAACATGAAGAACGGATTGTTTGAGTTGAGATAGGCCGAAACCAGCGCTCCATTGTCGCCCTGGCTTTCGATCTTGTTCGTCGTGGCGTATTTGTCCGACTGGTCTGGATCGGCGGTGCGCATGTAGCGCACATCGCTCATCGTGCTTCCCGACTGGTTGGTCAGCGTCACGTCGATGCGGACATACTTTGCGTCATCCGCCAGCGAAATCGTCTGCGAAACGGCCAGGTTCTCGGTCGTCTTGCCGGTCCACAGCGCCTTCGCCGTATCGCCGGACGACTTGTTGCTGAGCGATCCCTTCACCTCGGTGAAGCCGGTCAGCAGCTGGTTGCTCTGAACATGGGTCTGGCCACCGGTCTTGTAACCGATGTTGAACCCTTCGATCGCACGTCCCTGGAGCAGAACGTCGTTGAGCGACATCTTGGCGCCGGTGCCGAACCCGTCAAAATCGGCGACCAGGCCGACCCGTTTCAGACCAGTCTCAATGTCGCTCGTAATTCCGCTAGGCGCCGCCGTAGTAGTTCCAAGACCACCATAAGCGTTGATGCCGATCCCCAGATAGGTGCCCTGAAGGAATGCCTCACCCCCCGAAATTGCACTCTTAACGGCCATTGTTACCTCGCTAGATTGATAACGCGCGGATTATATTCACCCGTCGACGAAGCACCTGCCGCTATTGCAGACATGCAGCTCCCCCGCCCGACGCATGTCATCGCCCAGCCAGACATGACAAAGTTTCAATGTACGCAGTTAGCTACCAATTAAGGATCTGCTGCGCTGACCTTTAACCATCACCCCATTTACTGTATTTATGGCGACAGTTTTGTGTCTCCGCTCGAAAACAGCCCCTATCGTGGTTAACGTCCACACATAACTGTCTCGCGATGAGACGTTTCATCCGTGCGGCAATTTATCGGTTTACCTGGAAATTTTTCTCCGTTGGGATCGGAATGCCACGTTCTACGTTTCAGCGCCGAGCCTCTCGCTGACGAATCAGTAGAATAAAATTTAGCTTTCCGGAGGTTGGCCGACATGGGTCGCCGCATTGTTGTTGCTCGCGATCCCGTTCGCGTCGCACCATATTCCTTCGATAGCGTCCGCCCCCACCAGCGTATCGATCCCGTTGCAACGCGGCTCCCATAATCTTCCACACGTCGAAATCGGTGGATCGCACCGAACGCACCGTTCGCGCCGGCCGTAATCAACAATTTAACGGGCAGGCTGGCGTCGACCGCCATTCCCGCGACGATGCACTGGTCGCTGTCGGAAGGCAGCGACACTGGCCCAGCGCGCACCTACCCGCCCTTGTCGTAGGCCAGCTTCTGGCCGGTATCGCGAACGATACATAACAGATTGCTGAACGGATCGTGTGCGATGCCATTATCGTTCGGATCGACACGCAGCGGCGCCTGCAGCAACGCCCCCGACATCGGTCGAAATGGAGCAGGTGGATATCGCGTCCATCGGCCCCCGACAGCTTGACCAACATCCAGATCGTGCCGTCCCGACCGGTCAAGCGTCATGCCCTGACACGACCCGGCGATTTCCGGTGCTATGCCAAGCCGGGGGAGGTCGAATTCGACTTCGATCGCCGATAGGTCGAGCGAAAGCCGGCTGAACAGCAGCGGATGGCGCATCGTGCGGCCATTGCCCACATACCATCGCCCGACCAGATCGCGGGTCAGGCCGGTCGTTGCCATGCCGCGCGTGGCGGTGACGGGCGCGCTGCAGTCAGGCAGTGCATTGGCCTGCGCCAAGGTGCCGTCTCCAACATCCCACCCAAAGCCAACCGCCGCTGGAAAAGCCGCTTCTCTAAAACGCTCGATAAGGGCCGGAACGCTGTCAAGCGCATGTTCTGCCGTCTCATGGTCTATCGCCGCATCGCTACCCGCTATGACGAGCTCGCAATCAACTTCCTCGCCGCCATCTACCTTGCCGCCGCCGTCATAAACAGAGCGGGTGTCGCACCCGCTCTGCCCGTACGATCATTCGGCTATAACGTACACAAAGTACGACACTCCATCCTGTTCGACCGTTCGTTCGAGAGACAATGACGTGATCTGGTCGCCGTCGTCACCGAAAAGACGCACATGGCCAAGGCTGCCGCTCAGCCCCTGATGCTTCAGGTCCAGTCCGTCATTGCTGCCGAACGCCAGAATTCCGTCGCCATTACCATCCAGTAGCTTGCGGGTCGTGACCAGCTGGTCACGCTCGCCAAAATTGAGGATGTCATCGTCGCCAAGATTCAGACCTAGCGCCGTGTCAAAAAAGAAAGTTTCGGACTTGCCATTGCCCCGGCTGGACGCCAAACGATCGTCGTCCAGCGTACCCTCAATCGCTCCGCTCGGCCGAACCGACGCGTCGGCATAGACCGCCAAGCCGGTGTCCGACGTGCCCAGCAGCCGCAGCATATCGACCGAGGGTAGTTCGATGCGATCGCCGTCGCTGTCCAGCGCGAGCCAGCCACCCTTCGTCTTCGGCGTACCGCTGTCGAGCGTATCCGAAAGCACCAGTACATCGTTTCGTCCGAAATCGACCACGCGGTCGCTGCCGCTGTTAGCGGCCAGATCGACGAACACGCTGTTAGACCCCGCCTTTGCGGTAACGCGCTGATCGCTGCCCGACGAAAGGTCGATGGTGTTGGAGCGGGCAAGGATTGGATCGTCGGAATAGTCCTTTTTAGGCTCCGTCACGGTAACGGTCACATTTGCCGACGCGGTCCGGTCACCGTCATTGACCTGATAGGTAAACTTGTCCCTTCCAGTGAAACCAGCATCCGGCGTATAGGTAAAGCTGCCATCGGCAGTCAGCTTTAGCTTTCCGTTGTCCGGACCATCCTTCAACGAGGCGAACAGGCGGTCGCCTTCGGCATCCCGGTCGTTGGTCAGCACGTTCCCGGAAACCGCTTTGCCGGTGGTGGCGGCAAACCGGTCATCGACGGCAACCGGCGCCGTGTTGACGGGCGCATCATCCTCATCGTCGCGGTCTTCCTCGTCGTCATTCTTTCGAGTCAGCCAATCGAACCGCTTGGCGAAGTCCGACGTCCACGCAGCACGGTCCTCATAGGTCGTGCGGGCACCGTTGCTGCCGGACCAACCGAACTTTTCGTCGGTCCGGTCGACCCAGTATTTATCGTCGACCTTGCGATATTCACCACCCCAGCTTTCGGCAGTCGGATCATCGTTATTTGCCTTGTCGATGAGGTAGAAAACCGAAAAAGAGTCTCCCATCTTCACGCCATCATATTTATCGCCCTTGCCGCGCACGTCCTGGGTGTTAGCATAGAACAAGTCGCCCAACGCCCCATGCCCCTCGGCATTGGTTTCGGCCCATGCATCGGACATAGGAGGCAAGCGGCCCTCGGGACCGGCATAAATGCCGCGCTGGGTCGTGCGCGCATCGATCCACCACAACTCGCCCTCGCCTGCAAAATTCTTCTGGATATAGCGATGTGCATTAGGTTCCTGCACCGGCCCCGATGCCGACAGCAGACGGATTGACCCGGCGATTTCGGGCGCGTCATGCAGCGCACGGGCCACGTCACCCAAGCCGCCCCAAGTCGCTACATATAGTTTTTCACCGGCAGCTTCGGCCGCGCGTGCTTCGCGGATGATGGCGTCCGATGCTTCGGTTCGCGCAGCATACCCGCTGCCATTGGCAAGTTTCTTCGTGCCTTGGTACGTAATATCAAGCAGTTGCTTGGAGGTTTTGAACCCGTCAGCCTGATCCGCTAGCGTTTCACGGTCTTTGCCATAGGCGTTGATGACATGCTTGATAAAGCGTTCGTCATTTGCGCCCGGCTGATGTTTTGATGTCGACGACGCTATCCCGACGATGTTTATTTTATCTTGATACATCAATGCATGTATCAACGATTGAACATCATCCTTGTCTCCGTTCACGTGGTTGACGCCGGTGATCATCTGCATATCTGTCGATATGAAAAGCCTGGTTTTACTCAAGATGATTTCCTACCTAGTCATTACATGAAACGTGATGGGAGGCTGCTCTAACTACGCACGTCTATTTGCCATAGTAGAACTACAGCCGAATCTTATGTTCATAGACATGCGGACTGTTCGAATATATTAATAATCTCCATCACCTAATTTTTGGTTGATATATCGGTTGAGATTCTACGATGGTTTTGCGGCAAAGCGTTTTTGCGGCGCGGCTATACGCATTGACTTGTGAATAAACGATTCGAATATCGCTTATTATTAACGAGCGCTGACTATCAGATTGTTTTTACATTTTTCGCGTGTTTGATCTTAGGGTTCGATGGTACGATCCTGTCGTTGGACAGATTTGACCTGAAAGCGCTACGACCACGCAAGCTGTCTGAGCGGCAATGCAGCGAACGCAAGCTTCGCTCGGAACGCTCAGCCGCGAACCTAGGATCAAACCAAAGACGGTGGCCAAGTGGCGTAAGCGGACAACGGTCGAGGAGCTAAAACTGGGCCGAGGCTCTCATTCAATCACCTTGTCCAAAGCCGAAGCAAAGTTGTGGTGTTCCGGCGGCACACCCTGCTGCGCAGAACGACTGTCCCTATACGTTGCAGCGCCTTTTCGAGGGCTTCGCTTTAGAGCGCCGGCAACCGGCTGATGTCGTGTCGCTGCAGCGACGGACGCGGTCCAGTGCGGGATTGTCGACCACAGCGTAAAGGCAATCATCCAGTGGCAGCAGGGTGTGGCATCAAATGCCATAGCCATTGCCTCATCTTTCGCGGTTGCGACGGTGGAGTAAATGGCCTTCGACCCCATCCGGCACCGCTGACGCTTACCGCCTTGCGCTACTTCTGTACGGTCGCCAGGCTGGTCCCGTAGCAACCGGCAACCGCTCTCATGCTTTCTTTACTCCGCTGTATCGCCCGACGGACTGCCTCAGGCATCTGGGTGCCGCCGGGTAAAATCTGACCCAGAACCTTTTCACAAAGCATCATGGTCAACCGTACCGCCACACTGCCGGATCAAGTATTTAGCGCTATTTGATCCACGCACGGATGCCGAACGCCAACGGCTGACGATGGAACAGCAGCCAAACTTTCATCCCCCTGACCAAGGATAACGCCTAGTGCCAACATGTCCGCCGAGGCGATATGCTCATCTGCCGCGACATCGCCCCCACGCGATAGCGCGTGGGAGCGATGTCGCCGGGGTGTTGTTTACCCGGCGAGGCGGAGGTTCAGCGCGGCTGCATCTTCTGCGCCGGGGTCGGTGCATCCTGGTCCGGCAGGGCGGGGCGGGGACGGGCCGGATCGACCGGCAGCGCACGGCCCAGCGGGCGTGACGGCGGCGGGGTTTCCGCCCGGCGAAACGTGGGATTGGCCGTGATCGGCAGCATCGGCGCCTCGCGCGGGTCATCGGGTGCCTGGGCAAGCTGGTCCAGCGGCCGGACAAAGAGCTGGAACGGATCGATCTGCTTGCCCTTCTGGCGCTTCAGATTCTCTGCCATGTCATAAGGCTCGACCGCGCTGAGCGCCGCGGCCTGCAAACGGCCGACATAAGTCAGCAAATTGGCCTGCGATGCGTAACGTTGATACTCGGCATTGGCGACAATGATCTGCGCGTTCAGCAGGCGCTGTTCGGAATCTAGCACTTCGAAGTTCGACCGGAAACCTTCCTGAAAACTGCGCCGCACGCCTTCTAGCGCGGTTTCGGCGGCTTGGCTCGCCGCCTGGCCGATCGCCAGCTGCTCGCCCGACGATACCGCTTGGTTCCACGCATTCTGAATCTGCGATGCGACGCCGCGGCGGGTGGCCTCGACGTTGAATGCCAGTGACTGTTGATTGGCCAGTGCCTGGCGGACGCGTGAATCGATCAGCCCGCCGGTCAGCAGCGGGATCGTCAACGTCGCCGCCGCGCTGGCCCCGCGCCGCAGATTGTTGAAACCGATGCCTGACGGATCGTTGAGCCCGATCGACGCATCCGCCGACAGGATGGGATTGCGTTCGGCACGCTCCGCGGCGATCTGGGCGCGGCCCGCGCGTTCGTTCAGGATCGCCTGCCACAATGTCGGGCTTTCGGCCTCTGCCAGACGGAACGCCATGTCTATCGACGACGGGATGCCGGGCAGGGGCGGGGGCGGCTGAAGCTGGCCCGGATTGCGCCCGACTGCGGCAGCAAAGCGGGCGCGGCTACGTTCGAGGTTGGCTTCGGCCTGGGCCAGCTGCGTCTGGATGATGCCCAGCTGCGCCTCTGCCTGGGCAATGTCGGTGCGGGTCAGGTCGCCGCCGCGTTCGCGCGCGCGCGCCTGATCGACCTGCCGCTGATAACTTTGGGTCGAACGCCGCTGAATTTCGACGATACGCTGGTCGCGCAGCACCGAGATATAGGAATCGATAACTTCCTGAATAATGAAGTTCTCGACCTCGCGCAGCCGCTCGCGGCCCGACAGCACGCTTGCTTCGGCCGCCGAAACGCGCGCGGCGGTGCGGCCACCGTTGAACAGGATCTGCGATGCCGACAGCGAGATGCCAGTCGCGCGCGCGCGATTGGTCACCAGATCTTCGAAAATGACGTCGCGCTGGACCTGTTCCTGGTACCGTATGCTGGCGCCGACACTGGATTGCAGGCGATAGGGCGCGCTGGCCTGGATCACCGTTTCGTCAAGCGCCCGCAACTGTGCGCGCTGCGCTTCCAGTTGCGGATTGTTGCGATAGGCGTCGGCGATCGCGCGATCCAGCGTGTCGGTGCCCGTCACGGGCGCCTGTTCCACCATGCCCGGCAATGCCCGCGAGGGGGCGGTCTGTGCCAGAGCCGGACCGGCGATCAATCCCGGCGTCACCAATCCCCCCAACAGCCAGTCACGCAACGTCATCGCCAATCCCCCCAATTTTGCATCCGCCGCGCGGATCATTGCCCACGGTTCCGGCCTTAACGCTCGCGCATCGACCGCCGGAATGTTTCGAACAGCGGATCGAGCAGATATTGCAACGCCGTGCGCTGCCGTAGCTTGACCAGCACGCTTACCGGCACGCCGGGCCGGATGCCCAGATCGGCGCCGCGCACTTCGCGCAGCATCGCGATCTGCGACGGCGGCACGATGATTTCGGCAGTGAAATAACGCTGGCCCGATTTCTCGTCGGTCAGGCTGTCAGCGGAGACGTTGCGGATCGTGCCCAACAGGATCGGCAGATCGCGTTCGTGCAGCGACAGGAACTTCACCTCGGCCGATCGCCCTTCATACACGCCATCGATATCGCCTGGATCGAAATTGGCCTTGATCACCAGCGGGGCGTTATCGGGCACGATGTCCAGAATGGGCTGTCCCGCCTGGACCACCCCGCCGCGTGAATAGATTTTCAGGTCAACCACACGGCCCGCCACTGGCGCGCGGATGACCGTGCGCTCTAGCTGTTCCTTGGCCTCCAGCCATTTGGGCAGCACGTCGTTCAGCTGGAACTGCGTGTCGCGCAGCACCGCAGCGGCATCCTCGGTATAACGGGCAGCCGCCGACACTGCCGACTCCCGCGCCTGGCCGACCTGCTCGCGAGCCGCCTCGGCACGCGCGGCATATTCGGCATCGGCGCCTTCCAGCTGCTGGATCGAACGTTCGATCGCACGCACTGAATTGCGTGAGACATAGCCCTCTTCGGCAAGCTTGCGCGTGCTTTCCAGCTGTTCCTGCAACGACCGCCGCTGTGCCGCGCTGGCGCGGGCCTGCGCGGAATAGCCGCCGATCTGCTGCGCCGCTTCGGCCTGTTGCTGCCGGATAACCGCGCGGTTCGATGCCAATGCGCTCTGCCGGGCAGAACGCTGCGCCGTCTGCATTGCCATTGCCCGGTCGACCAACACCCGGTCGTCCCCTTCGGCTTGAGCAAAGCTTTCCGGCCACTGGATCGCGCCGCCTCGAATTTCGGCCTCAAGACGGGCGCGCTGGGCCTGAAGGTCGATGACGCTGCCCGCCAGTGCGCGTTCGGTCGCGGCGACTTCGGCACCCTTCAGACGGATCAGGATCTGGCCCTGCTTGACGTGCAGTCCTTCGCGCACGTCGATGTCCTCGATAATGCCTCCGTCGCGATGCTGCACCGTCTGCCGGTTGCCCGACACGGTCACGCGCCCGTCGCCCGCAGCCGCTGCGTCAAGCCGGGCAATCGCTGCCCAGCCCATCAGCACGACGAAGAACAGCACCGCGATGCCGATGCCGATCGTCAATGCGCGATTGGGCGAGTCATCCAGGGTCATGTCCGGCGCCGCCGGCGACCGCGGCTCGGCGGGGACGATATGCTGGCGGGCGGCGATCTCACCGGTCACGACGTTGCGCCCTGAGTGCGGGACTCATCGTCATTTCTGGACTGGTCCTTGTTTAACTGACCCTGCTCCTTGCCCGCTTCCACGGCGGGTGCGGCAGGGCGGATTACCTTCGCCCGATCATCATAGATCTGGATGGCACCATCGCGCAGCAGCATCACCTTGTCGACAGCCTGGAGCAACCCGGTGCGATGGGTTGAGACGATGACCGTCGCGCCGCGCTGTTTCAGCGACTGCAACGTCGCCATCAATCGCGACTCACCCGAAATATCCAGATGCGCATTGGGTTCGTCGAGGAAGAAGATGGTGGGCGAACCGAACAGCGCGCGCGCTAGGGCGACAAGCTGGCGCTGGCCCGACGACAATCCGCCGCCCTCGCGCACAGTCAGCTGCGTTTCATAACCATGTTCGAACCGCAGGATCACGTCGTGCGCGCCCGCCAGCGTCGCGGCCTCGATCACTTCGCGGTCCATGTCCTCGCCGGCGCCCTCGGTCATGGCGCGAAAGCGGGAGATATTGGCGTGGACGCTGGCCGGAAACAGCGTCGGCGTCTGCGGCATGTAGCCGACATGGCGGCCCAGTTCGTCTGGGTTCCAGTCGGTCAGGCGCGCGCCGTCGACCCGCACTTCGCCCTCGTCGGGAACGATCGCCCCGGCCAGGGTGCGCAGCAGCGTCGACTTGCCCGCGCCGCTTGGCCCCACCAGCGCGACGATCTCGCCCGGTTCGACAGTAAAGGTTAGATTGTCCAGCAGCACGCGGTCCGAACCGGGCACGCGCACCGTCACGCCCGACACCTCGATCCGACCCTCTGGCGAGGGCAGCGACGTGCGCACTGCGGTCACGTCGGGCAGGCGGCAGAAACGGTCTAGGCTCTTATAGGCGTTCTGCGCGCTCATGACGTTCTTCATGGCGTTCAGGATCTGCTCGACCGGCTGCAAAGCGCGGCCCAGGATCAGCGACGCGGCAAAGATCGCACCGGCGGAGATTTCCTGCTGGATCGCCAGATATGCGCCCAGCCCCAGCGCCATCGACTGCAGGAAGAGACGCAGGAATTTGGTGGCGGCCAGGAAACTGCCCGACGTGCCGGCGATTTCGCCCTGCCGCCGGGCAAGGTCGGCACGCTCGGCCAAGTGGCGAGTGACCACGGCGTCGCGCATGCCCAATGCACGCGCCACTTCGGACGCTTGGATTGAATAGTCCTGCGAGCGATAGGCATAGCTGGTCCGCGCCGATACATCGGCAACCGATTTCTTGATCGACCAGTCGCTGGCTACCGCCAGTGCAATCAGCAGAATCGAGCTGAACAGCGCCAGCATTCCGATCAGCGGATGCAACAGCCACGAAATCAGGATGTAGATCGGCGCCCAAGGCGCATCGAAGATGGCGATGATTGCCGGTCCCGTCAGCGTGCCGCGCAGCGTATCGAAATCGCGCATCGCCTGCGCCCGCTGGGCAGGGCTGGCGCCGCCGGCACCGACAATGCGGTGCAGGATATTACCTGCCGCCATCTTTTCCAGTCGGATGCTGGCGCGCATCAACAACCGGATACGCACCATGTCGAGCAGCGCAAAGACGATCAGCGACACTGCCAGGATCAGCGACAGCACCAGCAGCGTCGGCACGCCGCGCGTAGGCACCACGCGGTCATAGACCTGCAGCATGAAGATCGACGGAGCCAGATACAGGATGTTGATCAGGCCGGAGAAGACCGCGACCGCCCAGAAATGGCGCTTGCAGGCCTTCAGTGCGCTGCGCAGCGGATTATGTTCGACCTGCATTCTGAAATCCCCCGGCACTCAACACGATCACTCGATCAGCGGTCGAAATAGTTCATATCCGCCTGTAGCGCGCGGGCCTTATCAATGAATTTATCATAGCCACGTTCGATCTGCCACGCATCGGCGATCTGCGTCTCACCCTCGGCACGCAGACCCAGCAGCGCAAGCGCTGCACCGGCGCGCAGGTCGAGCGCGACCACCGACGCGCCGCGCAGCGACTGGGTCCCCTCGATATGGGCAGTGCCGTCCTTCACGAAGCTTCCGACGCCCATCTTCGCAAACTGTTCAAGATAGGCATAGCGTCCAGCAAAGCGCAAATCGACGATACGCGACGCACCGCGCGCGCATGCGCCCAGCGCGGCGAACAGCGGCTGCATGTCCGAATTGATGCCGGGATAAGGCCCGGTGCTGATTTCCACCGGATAGGGGCGGCCCGACCGGACGATCGCGGTCGATCCCTCGCGAAAGATCTTGGCGCCGCTTTCGCGCAGGAAGATCAGCGGCACTTCCAGATCCTCGAACGGGAAGTCGCGGATTTCGACATCGCCGCCGCTGATGACCGACCCCACCAGCCACGTCATCGCTTCCATATTGTCGGGCATGACGCGGCGGCTGACGCCGTTCAGCGCATCGGCGCCGGTGATTTCGATGCTTTCCTGACCATGGACGGTGATCGTCGCCCCCATGGCGCGCAGGAAATCGCACAGGTCGAGGATTTCGGGGCGGATATGCGGGTTCCACAGCCGCGTCGTGCCACGTGCCAGCGATGCGGCGAGCAGCGCATTCTCGGTTGCGCCGGTCGAACGCAGCGGCAGCACGATTTCGGCGCCGCGCAGCCCCTCAGGCGCTTCGGCATAAAGGCGACCATCCTTGCCATAGACGCGCGCGCCGAGCCGGGTCAGCACCAATTCGTGTAGGTCATATCCGCGCCCGCCCAGATCGCAGCCACCGGGCAGCGGCACGCTGCCTGCGCCGGTCCGCGCGACCAGCGCACCTAGGATCAGCAGCGTGTTGCGGATCGAACGGCCTTCCCACACCAGATCCGAAGCAGGCTTGGAAACCTCCTCGATCGTCAGCATGCCGCCATCGACGGTGCAACGCTTGCCCAGCACTTCCAGCATGCCGACATGAACCTGCGCGTCGAGCAGCCCTTCGGGATAATTGTCGAGGGTAACGCGCTCGCCCGTCAGCAGCGACGCGGCCAGTAGGCGCAGCACGCTGTTCTTGGCGCCGCTGACCGTGACGATGCCATTCAGTCGCGACGGGCGCACCGCCAGAACGCGTTTGGGATCGCGGTTTTCGATTCCGGGCGCGATCATGGGGGAAAGGGCGGGCGCGTTCATCTCAGGTTCCTTGATATTGGGCGACATGGATATGGTCTGCGACTTGATGAGCAGGGCGCATCGTGCCGTCGGGCGCCAAGTGCCGCACCTCGGCATCCATGCGGATGCCCGACAGCTCGGCCACCCGGTCGCGCGCGATGCGGATCAGCGCCAGCACGTCCTGTGCGCGGGCGCCGCCATTGTTGACGATGAAATTGGCATGGTCGGGCGATAACTGTGCGCCGCCGATCGCCTTTCCCTTCAGGCCGGCACGCTCGATCGCCATGCCCGGCGGGCCGATCAGGTCGTACAGTTTGGGGTCGCTGACGAACACTGATCCGCAATTTGCGCGCACCTTGGGAAATTTTTCGCGCCGCGCACGCAGAATCGAGCGCGCCTCGCGATGCATCGCCTGACGGTCGCCGGGCGAAAAGCGCAGCCGCACCGACGTCACCACCAGATCGCCGTGCTGCAACCGAGACGCGCGATAGCTGTACGCCAGGGCCTCATGGTCCAGGCGGTGCGCTTGACCATGGCGGTCGAATGCGTCGACATGGACGACATTCTCGCCGATCCCGCGGCGCTGGCTGCCGCCATTCATGGTCACCAGCCCGCCAAGCGTGCCCGGAATGCCGATGGCATGCACCGCACCCGACAGACCCGCGTCGATCACCCGGCGGACAAAGGTGGGCACCCACAGCCCGGCACCGGCATCGACGATGCCGTCCTCGCGCAGTTCGAATTCGCCCAGCGCCCGACCGATGCGCACGATGACGCCGCGAAAACCGGCATCGTCGAACAACAGGTTCGATCCGTCGCCGATGATGACGCGCGGCAGTTCCAGATCCTCGATTACCGCCAGCACGCGGCCAAGCGCGGCAGCGTCTGCAGGCGTTACCACGATATCGGCCGGCCCGCCAATCCGCCAGCGACCCAGCGCCGACAGCGGCACGTCGGTCGCGACACGATCGGCGCCTGCGACGGCAATCAGCGCCCGAACCGCTGCGGCTTGCGCGGGCATCAACCGGTCATCCGGTATCATGGCAGTGTTCAAATTCATGCTGTTAGTCGCGCATCCCGCCTTTGCCGCTAGCCAAACACGCCTGTCCCTCACGGCGAGGCTCGCTCTCCGGGACCAGATCTTGTGATCGCACTGCAATATAGATGTCGTGAGGCGACCGGTCCAGCACGATTGGCGCATTCGAAACGGCACGACACGGTAACGGATATGGGCTGCTGGCCCTATTTGAGACAGTCTGCTTGTAGCGTTTCAGGCCGCATGACCAGGATGGCTGTGGACAGCCTCGGCCGAAATAGCTCAGCATTTCTGCGGATATGCGGGCATCTTAACCCATCGTCGTTTGATTGAGGCTGTGCCGCGGCAGATTGCTCGCGTGATCACAGTCGACGGGCTTTTGACGCTGGTAGGCACGATGCTATGTGTCTAAGGCAGTGTTGCACTGCAACGTAACAATGCCACCGGGGGATATTCCATGCACATCCGAATGATAGGCTCTGGCTATGTCGGTCTGGTTTCCGGGGCATGCTTTGCGGATTTCGGACATGACGTGATCTGCGTGGACAAGGATCAGTCCAAGATCGACGCGCTGCACGCGGGCCGGATGCCGATTTACGAACCGGGGCTGGACGAACTGGTTGCACGCAATGTCGCGGCGGGTCGCTTGCGCTTCAGCACCGACCTGGCGGAAAGCGTGAAGGATGCCGATGCGGTGTTCATCGCGGTCGGCACGCCGTCGCGGCGCGGCGATGGCCATGCCGATCTCAGCTACGTCTATGCCGCCGCGGCCGAAGTGGCGGGCGCGATCACGGGGTTCACGGTCATCGTCGACAAATCGACCGTGCCCGTCGGCACTGGCGACGAGGTTGAGCGCATTATACGCGAAACCAATCCCGATGCCGATTTTGCCGTGGTGTCCAATCCCGAATTCCTGCGCGAAGGCGCCGCGATCGACGATTTCAAACGGCCCGACCGCGTGGTCGTGGGCGGCGACGACGAACGCGCAATGGAAGTCATGCGCCAGATCTATCGCCCGCTGACGCTGAACCGCTCACTGGTTATCGAAATGAGCCGGCGCGCGGCCGAGCTGACCAAATATGCCGGCAACGCATTCCTGGCGACCAAGATCACCTTCATCAACGAAATCGCCGATCTGTGCGAACAAGTTGGCGCCGATGTACAGGACGTAGCGCGCGGCATCGGACTGGACAACCGCATCGGGCCGAAATTCCTGCATGCCGGTCCCGGCTATGGCGGGTCGTGCTTCCCGAAGGATACGTTGGCGTTGCTGAAAACGGCACAGGACCATGATGCTCCGCAACGGATTGTCGAGGCGGTGGTCGCGGTCAACGACAACCGCAAGCGTGCGATGGGCCGCAAGGTCATCGCCGCAATGGGCGGCGACGTGCGCGGCAAGACCGTTGCGATACTGGGCCTGACGTTCAAGCCCAATACCGACGACATGCGCGACAGCCCGGCCATTGCCGTCATCCAGACGCTGCAGGACGCCGGCGCCATGATCCGCGCCTTCGATCCCGAAGGGACCGAACAGGCGAAGAAGGTGCTCGACAATGTCGAATATTGCGAGGGGCCGTATCAGGCGATGGAGGGGGCCGATGCGGTCGTCATCGTCACCGAA
>NZ_JBGGWB010000007.1:0-54746 GCF_041321155.1 Sphingomonas sp. IW22
TGCACGTCCAGACCAACGTATTTCACTGCCTCCGTCATGACTCGCCTCCGCTGCTGAAAAATCCATCATCAGCATCTCAGATTCGAGCCTCCGAGGCTCGGGCAGTCATGGGGTCTAAGGGATCAGAGCGATTGCAGGGTGTGGAGCAGTTGGTATGAGGCCCGTTTGATTGCGCCATCGTAGCGGCCGAACGCGAACGCTGTCGCTTTCGCCTGTCTTTGGATCATGTCGGGATGCCGTTCGAAGGCTCGATCTACTGCAGCAAGCACATCGTCAGCACCTGATGCGACCTCTCCCAGATGCCAACCAGCGTACCTTGGATCGTCCTGCCAGTTAGCGCCATGCGCATTCACGAAAGCGACGGGCCGCGGCTTAGCGAGGAATTCGTAAAGCTGGCTCGACATGTCGCCCAGATAGATGTCGGCGGCCCGCGCATAGCTCATGTCGAACAGCTTGGGAGAATCCAGATCGACCGCGATGTGCTCTGGCACGGCAAGTTCCAGCCACCGCGCTCGCGCGATCGGATCGAGGTTTTCGAACGCGCGGACATGAGGGGCGAAGACCAAGTTGTACCGCTCCTGTTGGCGGAAACGGGCGATGACATCGCGAGCGATCCCGATCGAGGACAGCGCAGGATCAAAATGAGGGTTGTAGAAGACGGTCGGGCGATCGTTGTCGAACAATCGCGGTCCGGTGGGCAAGGCCTGCAAATAGTCGATCTTTATATAGCCCACGGCCGAAAGCCGCTTACGGCTGAGGCCTTGCGCGACGGCACGCTCGATGTCTTTCTGTCCGGGAACGAAGATGGCATCGAAGGCTCTCTGCTTGGCTTCGGAGGATGGTGCACGGTCGCCAGCGCCGTGGCGGAAATGTACCAGCGGACGCTTCCATCCGAGCCATCGCAACGCCGCAGAGGTGCGCTCGGGAACGATGATGGCCTGGGTCTTGCGGGCCTGCCATCGGATCCGCGCCAGCAGGGGCCCCTTCGCCGCCGAGCGGCTGCCCGTTATGCGCGCTGCAATCCTGCCCGCCCAAGGCCAGGCGATCTGCGTCACGGTCATCGTGCTGGCTCTCATCGCCGCAGCCACTGCGCGCAAGGCGGCGGCGGTGCGGTCGTCGGCGCAGATGCAGCGGACCGTGATATCCGGATGGCTCAGGCTAAGTTCTGCGGCGACCGGCGCGAGATGCAGGACCTGATGCTCCCCTCCGATGAATACGAACGTGAGATTGTTCAAATTCGTCATGCCTTGATCGATGGGCGCGCTTTTCGAGCGAGAAGCTTCTGTCCGTCCGTCCTGATCTCTCCGTTCGGCGTAACATGCCGGTAGAGCGTCTGACGCGTGATGCCCAGCTCGGCGCACAGCTCGGCGACCTTGGTTTCGGGTTTGCCCATAGCCGCCTGGGCAAGCCGCAGTTTGGCGGGCGTCATCTTGAACGGGCGACCGCCATGTCGGCCGCGCGCACGTGCCGATTCGAGACCGGCGCGGGTGCGCTCGACGATCAACTCGCGCTCAAACTCGGCGAGGCCGGCAAAAATCGCAAAGATCAACCGACCGTTGGCGGTGGTGGTGTCGATCGACGCGCCTTCGCCGGCCAGCACCTTGAGGCCGATGCCACGCTTGGTCAGGTCGCCGACTGTGTTAACGAGGTGGCGCAGGTCGCGACCGAGGCGGTCGAGCTTCCATATGACCAGCGTGTCATCACGGCGCAGTGCCTTCAGGCAGGCATCCAGCCCCGGCCGCTTGTCGAGCCGGCCCGACGCGGCATCCTCATAGATATGCTCGGGATCGACGCCGGCCGCGACCAGCGCGTCGTGCTGAAGGTCGTGAACCTGGCTGCCATCCGCCTTGGACACTCGCGCGTAACCGAGCTGCGTTGTCACATATACGTCCGTTCGTGTGACAGAGCGGGAGCGCTCCTCCAACAATCCTCATCCTGTCACATAACCCGTCTTCTGGTCTATGCTCCATGAACAGGTCCGCTTTCCTGTTTCGTGACGAACAGGACACCGATGCCGACCAAGACCATTCTGTCGCCCGCGCAGCGCACTGCCATCTTCGATCCGCCCGCTGATCGCGCGACGATTGAACGGCTCTACACGCTCGGTCCCGATGATCTGGCGCAGGTGGCGCGACGTCGGCGCGGGGCCAACCGGATCGGCTACGCGGTGCAGCTTTGCTACCTGCGTCATCCCGGCCGCGGGCTGCTGATGGGTGAGGCGGTGCCCGACGCCATACTCAAGCTGCTCGCCGAGCAGATCGGGTGCGCGGCCGACGACTTCACCGGCTATGCCATGCGCTCCACGACGCTGCGCGAACACCGTGCCGAAATCGAAGCCCTGCTCGGTCTGCGTGCCTTTGCGCGAGTGGACGTGCGAGCGATGCTGGCGCTGGGATCGGAGATCGCCGCCTCGACCGACCGGGGCGAGACGATTGTCGCCGGCATGGTCGATCGCCTGCGCGCAGACCGGATCGTGCTGCCGGCACCATCGACGCTGGAACGGCTCGCGCTTATCGTGCGGACACGGGCGCGCAAGGCCGCTCATGCTAACCTGATCCGCGACTGTTCGGCCGAGCAGGAAGCCGCGCTCGAACATCTGATCGCAACCGACGACCACGGCCGCACCCGGCTCGGGTGGATACGCGAATGGCCCGAAGCCCCTTCGGCCGCCAACCTGAAAGGGATTATCGAACGGCTTGACGCTGTGCGCGGCATCGGGATCGCAGCGGATAGGGCGCGACGTATACATGTCGCCCGCTATGCCGTCATCGCACGGACCGCCGGTATCGTCACCGCCCAGCACCTGCGGCGTCTCGAACGCCTGCGCCGGCTCGCCATGCTCATCGCCTCGATGATCGAGATGGAGGCGGGATTGACTGATGCCGCACTGGTCATGGTCGAGAAGATGGTGGGCGCGCTGTTCCGCCGCGCCGACCGCAACCGCTCCGATCGGTTGCTCGGCCAGGCACGGATGCTGAAGGACACCGCACGCTTCCATGCCCGGCTCGGTCGCCTTCTGGTCGATGCTCGCGCGAGTGGGCGCGATGCCTTCCGCACGATCGACGCCAAGGTGGGCTGGGAGCAACTTGAACGCAGCATCCGCTTCGCCGAGGACCTGACGCGCTCGGCCGACGACGGGCTGGAGGAAGTGGTCGAACGCTATACCGCCGTCCGGCGGTTCGCCCCGACGTTTCTTGCCGCCTTCACCTTCCGCACCGCACGATCGGGCGATCCGCTGCTCGGCGCGGTCGAGGCGTTGCGGACGATGTACCGTGATGGCCGATCGATGTTGCCGAAGCGGGTGCCAACCAGCTTCATCAAGCCGCGCTGGCGCAAGGTCGTGCAGCCTGCGGAAGGGACGATCGACCGGCGCGCTTACGAGATCGCGGTGATCGTCCATCTGCGCGAGCGGCTCGGGTCGGGCAGCATCTGGGTGGACGGCAGCCGCGCCTATCGCACGCTCGACGACTATCAGCTGCCCGTGCCCACTTTTGAGGCGATGCGCGCGACCGGCGATCTGCGCCTGGCCGTGCCGACCGACTTCCCCGAATGGTATGAGGAGCGCCGCACCCTACTGGTCCGGCGCATGACGGAGGTGGAACGCGCAGCCGCGGCGGGCGAGCTGGTCGACGTGACAATCGAGCGCGGGCAGTTGCTGATCTCGCCGATCCGGCGCTCTCCCTCCGACGATGCCGATGCACTGAAGGCCCGGCTCTACGCGATGCTGCCGCGCGTCCGCATCACCGACCTGCTGGTCGAGGTCGCCGCATGGTCGGGTTTCGCCGACCGCTTCGTCCATGCGCGCAGCGGCGCCTCCGCCTCCGACCAATCCGCGCTGATGGGTGCGATCCTCGCCGATGCGACCAATCTCGGCCTGGGCCGCATGGCCGAAAGTTCGCGCGGGCTGACGTTGCCTCGCCTGCGCTGGACGGCGGAATGGCATGTGCGCGACGAAACCTACCTGTCGGCGCTGGCGGCGATCGTCGATTGCCACACCGCGCATCCCCTCGCGGCGGTCTGGGGACCGGGCGACACATCGTCGTCGGACGGCCAGTTCTTCCGCGCCGGTGGTCAGGGCGAGGCCCGCGCCGATCGCAACGCCCGCTACGGCACCGAACCCGGCGTGCTGTTCTACACCCACGTTACCGACCGCTTTACGCCGTTCCATACCAAGGTCATCGCCGCCAATGCCGGCGAAGCCGCGCATGTCCTCGATGGCCTTCTCGACCATGAGAGCCAACTGGTGATCCGCGAACATGCGACGGATACCGCCGGGGCGGTCGATCATGTCTTCGGCCTGTGTCATTTGCTCGGCTTCCGCTTCGCACCCCGTATCCGCGACCTTAACGAACGCCGGTTATACGGCCTGTCGCCGGTTGATCCATGGTCGACGCTGCGCCCGCTCGTTGCCGGGCCGGTCAACATCCGCGCGATCGAGGAGAACTGGGACGAAACCCTGCGTCTTGCAGCCTCGATCCGTGCCGGCACCGTCAGCGCCTCGGTCATGCTGCGCAAGCTGGCGGGTTTCCCGCGCCAGAACCCGGTCGCGCGCGCCCTGCGCGAGATCGGACGGGTCGAGCGCACCCTGTTCATGCTCGACTGGTTCGACGATCCCGACCAGCGGCGCCGCACCGGCAGCATCCTCAACAAGGGGGAAGCCCGCAACGCGCTCGCCCGCGCCATCTTCTTCAACCGCCTCGGCGAACTGCGCGACCGGACTTTCGAGAACCAGCGTCATCGCGCCTCCGGCCTGACGCTCGTCACCGCGGCCGTGACGCTCTGGAACACCGTCTATCTCGACCGCGCCGTCCGGCATCTGCGCGGCAGCGGCGTCGACGTGCCCGACGAACTGCTCGCCCACGTCGCCCCGCTGGGCTGGGAGCATGTAGGCCTGACCGGCGACTATCTTTGGGGCGAGATCGACAAACCCCGTGAACGGTTCAGGCCGCTCCGGCTCCACCAGCAAGGCCGGGACGCGTACGTTTTCGACCATCCTCTCACCGGCCCCCATCCTGGGCGGGGCTTGGAAAGCCGGCTCCCGCCGCACCCACGATGCGAAGAACAGTCCCCTTCGGCACGTTGGCGAGCGGGACCGGCTGCATCAGTGGCAGCATGTTGATTCCCTTCGCTACCCGCCTAACGCATGATGGAACAAAAAGCGAACGGAGTGATCGTCGAGTGGCTGGTTTTTCCTCGGATCGGTCGCCGTTCAAGTTTGAGCTAGAATCCCGGCGAGGTTCGTGGCGGTCACAAACGGGACTTCCAATGCCTTGAAATGTGCTTTCCCGCAGGCAATCTGCGCCTTCTCAGCTTCACGAAGCGTGTTCAGGTCGCCCTTGCTCTCGCTAACGAGATAGACGTCCTCCCGGCCGTCCTCTTGGCGGACGATTGCCCAATCTGGATTGTAGGTGCCGAGCGGCGTCGTGACCTTAAAGGTCGCGGGCAGCTTCGCGAACACCTTGATGGCGCCGCTAATATCAAGCGCCTTGGCTAGCTCCGCTTCGATGTTAGAGTCCGTCACGATATGGTCGAGAGGCGCGTGGGCGACCGAGACGAGCCGGTCGACAGGTACATCGTCCTCGGCCACGAACAGGTCCTGCGCCCACCATTCCTCCAGCGGTTTGTAGACGATCCCATCGGTCATCATCAGCCGCTTTCCGGCCTGGATGATCGCCGTCACCGCATCGACGAAGGCGGATGGATTTACCGCCGCGTCCGCCAACCGCCCAGACTGGACAAGGATGTTGGCGAGGACCTTCCGGGGCAGCTCCGTCCGGTTTTGGAGTTCGCCTAGCAAGTCTGGCACGTCGAGACGCGCAGCAGCGAGACGTTGCGGCTGTGACGTGGCGACCTTCTCGGGGGTCACGCCCTCGCGGCCGATCAGCATCTCGGCTAGCTCGAACGTCACGCGCGCCTCGCCGGGGCGTGGCATATCCCGGAGCGCCTGCGCACACCGTGCGACCAGCGTCGCATCGTCGAAATCCAGCCGATAAGTTGTCTTGCGGCTGATCCGCTCCCACAGCATCTGGAAGTCGTGGCCTTCCAGCACCTTAAGATTAAGCTTTACCTGCCGCTTGTCGCGAGCATCGCTTACCGGAACCTTGCGCGCCAAGCGGTGCAGCATGTCCCGGATCAGCTTGGCCGCCGGTTCCGGTAAATCGCCCGGTAGCGGCACATTGTTCTGGGCAAGCGCGGCGCGGAGTTCAGGCTTGGCGTTGCCCTTCTCGTCGATCAACCCGGCCCCGGCGAGACCATCGAACACGGCGCGGCTTTCTTGCACGGAAATGATCGCTGTCCCGCCTTCCGGCAAGGTGTAGGTCAGGCCTGCGAACAGATCGGCGGTGACGATGCCGAGCTTCACATCCAGCGCCTGCTCCATCTCGGACTGCAGGCCCTCGGCAAACGCCTTGTAGCCTTCCTGCGCGATGACGGTGAGGACGTTCAGTCCCTCGTCACGCCGCCGCTGACCGGTCTGATCGACGCACAGTCGCAGGCCGCGACCGATCGACTGACGCCGCCGCGTCTCGCTCGCCATCTCCCTCAGTGAGCAGATCTGGAAGACGTTTGGGTTATCCCAGCCCTCACGCAGCGCGGAGTGAGAGAAGAGGAAGCGGAGCGGTTCCGCCTCGTCCAGCAGGCGCTCCTTATCCTTCATGATGAGGTCGAAGGTGCGCTCGGCATCGTCACGGCTCTTCTGGTTCGAGAACTCGCCTTCCTTGTTCAGCGCCGGCTCAGTGAAACGGCCCTTCTTGTCCTGCGAAAAATAACCGTCATGCGCGCGTCCGGCGTCGGCCGGCACCGAGGCGAACAGCGACTGGAAGCGCGGCTGCGCGGCCAGCTTATGATACTCTTCTTGGAACATGATCGCCAGCGGCCCGGGGTGAGCGGACCCGGCTTCGTCATACAGGCGATAGTCTGCCACCTTGTCGATGAAGAACAGGCTGAGCGTCTTGATGCCCAGCGGCCGGTTGCGCAGCTCCTTGCGGAAATGATGCTCGATCGTCTGGCGCACCATCGCGCGGGAGAGAGAGGCTGCGTCGACATCGCCCCAGCTGTCGCCGACCTCCAAGGTCTTCACGCCATCGCCTGGCACGATCAACTGTATCGAACCGCCGCCTCGCATCTTCTCGATGATGCCGATGCGGTAGCCGGCATAGATCGTGCGCCCTCCGGATGCCTGATCGTCGGTCAGCTCGGTGCCGTCATATACCCATACCGATTGGCGCGAGACGCCGCCCTTCATCTGCTTGGCAAGCTCGACGCGGGCTCGCGGAAGCTGGCCCTTCTTGGCCTCGACCTCCAGCAATTTCACGTAAGCGCTGTTGTCGGCGTCCTGAATCTGCGCGCCGTCGACCTCGATCGACTTCACAAGCCTTCGATCGTGCGCGTCGAAGGCGTCGAGGCGGTAGACGGGGTGAAATTTCGCCACATGGGTCGCCGAGTAGCGGATCGTCGCCAGCGGCTGCATCGCACGCATGATCGTGCGACCGGCGCCGGTAGGATTGGCGTCGACCGACTGCGGCTCGTCGACAATGATGATCGGCCGCGTACTTTTCACCCACTCCACGCCGGGGATGTCACGGGTCTGCTCGCGCGCCTGCTGGAAGACGGCGGTCTTCGTGCCGAGCGACTGCACGGTGGCGATCATCACCCGGATCGATGAGGACGAGGCGAAATCGATGATCCGCGACAGGTCCGAGCTGTCATAGACGAAGCTCTCAAACGGCACTCCGTCATAGATCTGGCGGAAGTGGTCGCGCGTCTGTTCGATCGTCTTCTTCACGCCTTCGCGGATCGCGACCGAGGGCACGACGATGACGAATTTGGTGAAGCCGTAGCGCCGGTTCAGCTCGAAGATGGTGCGCAAATAGACATAGGTCTTGCCCGTGCCCGTCTCCATCTCGACGGTGAAGTCCATCTTGTAATCGCCGCCGGGATCCTTCTTGCCCTTGGCGGCAACCGCCAGTTCCGGCGAGGCGGGTAGGGCATGGCGGTTCTGCACTGCATGCAGATTCTCCAGCACCGCCTCGTCGAGGAGGTCGAAGCGATTGGCGTAGCCGAGCAGCTTCTCAGCATAGTCCAGCTCACCTGCCACCCGCCGCGGATCGACGGTAAACAGGGACTCCCGCTCCTTCTGCCCGGAGAACAGGTCGACCACGGCGTCGATCGCGGCGACCTGATGCGGCAGCTCGGATTCGAAGACGAACTTCATGGTGCGCCCGATCAAATGCTGGCGATCTTGGCGATGCGATCGCCCAGACGCTGGCGCAGGATGGCGGCGAGGTTCGCCTTGGTCGCCGCGCGGTTCCCGTCCGCTCCCAGTCCGGTATCCTTGAAATAGACCGTGGTTTGCACCGGATCGAGTTCCTCGACCCAATCGGCCATGCCTTGACCCAGCGCCTCGGTATCGTTCGCGCCGACATCGCCCAGGCACACCATCAGCGTGCCGCCGCCCAGCGCGTGAACGGTCTGGTCGGCGATGCTGCGCTTCTCCTCCGGCAGGGTTAGATTGATGCCGGTCTTGAGCAGTAGCTCGACCAGAAGGTCTTCCTCGGTCCGGCCGGGCAGGACATTGTCGACGGCATCGAGGATGCTCGCCTCCAGGTCGTCAGCGTCCGGCTGCCACGGCTTCAGGTTCGACGTGGCAAGCTTGTATACTCGGAAGCCAGTATCGACTTTCGCGTCAGGATGCTCCTTACGGATTTTCGCTCCGGCGCGGCGGAGGCGCTCTTTTGTTAGCTCGGCAATGTTGAGGGGTTTATCCAATTTCTTGCACATGGCTGCGGCGACTTTCTGATCCGGATCAGTTGGCCGAAGCGTTTCAGGTAATTGCACCAATATGAAGCGGCGGGCTCCGCCATCTTCTGCGTTCTGCGCGAACACTGCGTGTCCAGTTGTTCCGGAACCTGCAAAAAAGTCTAAAACGATATCATGGTTGCTCGTTAGCGCTCTTAGTAAGCTCTGGATTAGAGAAAGCGGCTTTGGGTAGTCGAAAACCTGCTCACCGAACAGGTCCCTAACTTGCTTAGTTGCCTCCTCGTTAAGTCCTGACACAAGAGACTTCGCGCCCTGCACGGTCGAAGAGCGTTCGATCCAGGAGGATACTGGGTTTCGCGCCGCGCCGTCTGATTCATACCTTGTCTTGAAGCGTGGGCGAGCCATTCTGTCGCCTTCAACGTCATCTGGCCAAATTATATTCTCATCGGCGATATGCTTGGCCATCGTGCCCGGCTCAAAGCGCCACACGCGCGTTTCACTGGGCCAAAATTCTGATCCTGTTCTCGGGTTCTTGATGGCGTAGTACTGGTTTGGCCGGAGCGCTCGCCCCATGCCGACAGTCAGATCAGTGCTTCGATATTTTCCCTTCCCATCCTCATATGGGAAGTCAGCTGCATCCTTCTCGAATCCAAGCACTTCGAGTTTCGTAACATTTTTTGCGATCGCGACCACATATTCATGATCCGGGGAAATGCCCGAGTCCCGCATCCCGCTTGCCATGCGCCGCCGCCGGATCAAGCTCGTGACATATGCTTCTTCTCCAAAAATTTCTCGGCAGAGCGAAACCAAGTTCGCCTGCTCAGCCTCATCAATACTGATGAGGATAGAGCCCTCATCTGCCAAAGCCTCCTTCGCGATGCTCAGGCGCGGGAGCATCATGTTGAGCCAATTGGTATGGAATCGTCCATGTTCTTCGGATTGGCTACTCAGCGCCTCTCCGGCGGATCCCGTCTGACCGGTTATAGCCATATAACTTGATAGCGAATTTCTATAATTATCTGGATAAACGAAATCATGTCCAGTGTTATATGGCGGATCAATGTAAATTAGCTTCACCGCTCCGGAGTAGGACCGGCGAAGTATCTTAAGGACTTCAAGGTTATCACCTTCAACGACGATGTTCTGCGTCGTATCCCAATCGACACTATCCTCCGGCGCAGGCAGCAGCGTCCCAAGGCTCGGCGTCATCGCAAAGGCGCGGGCCTTGCGCTTGCCTTTCCAGTTCAGGCCATAGCGTTCCTCGCCCTCTTCGACATCATCGCCCAGCAACTCGCGCAGCACGTCGAAATCGACCTTGCCGTCTGTCACGATTTCCGGAAACAGCGCTTTCAGCCGCGCGACGTTGCCCGCGACAAGGTCGCCGCTGCCCGCTGCCTCGTCCTCTCGGGTGATCTGGGGAATGGGATCGTTGGCGTCGGTCACGTATTCTTCTCCGTACGCGCTTCGATTGCGCGAACATCAGGATGGTCGGGGTTGGGGCGGCCAGTAGGCAGCAGGATGCCCTCCGCCACCAGTCGCTTAAGGATGTCGCCGCGATTCTGCGGCTTCGGCGGCAAGGGAAGCAAGCCTAGCCCTCGTAGCAGCTGCTCCTGAGTAAGCTTCGACGTCCGAGTTGATGGCTGTAGATTCTGCCCCCATCGTTGCGCGGCCTCGGCTTCGGCCCGCGCCTTAGCGCGGCGCTTCGCACGCTTGGATAGTGGTTGTGCCGGGGGGGATCGCAGCTCGGGTTTGGGAAAGTCCTGCCAGTCTGACCAGCGCGCCCCCCAGCCGATAATTGTGCCGCCGCCATGATACCCCCCTTTTCCCATCAGCGTGCCTTCAGCTCCCCTTCGATCAGGCTGAGCCTATCTTTCAGCAGCCGCGCTGCATTTCCAAGTGCAACTTGTTGCGCGAGCCGCTTTTCACGCCGAACCGCCGCGCGGGCGGTGAGCCACTCCGATTCTACCTGTTTATAGCGGGTGAGTGCATCGCGCCGGGCCGTCACCGCCTGCGCGTCCGTAAGAAGCTGGAACGCCGTGCCGACCACGCGCACGACCGTCAGCGCCTCGACCCGCTCGATCAGCGCACCATAGACCGCAGCCAGCGTCGTCTGCGGAAGTCCGGGCAGTGCCAGGCTGGCGAGAAAGGCGGCGGTGGCGGCATCGCCTCGCGCCGGGAGGTCCGGCGCGATGAGCAGGCGCTCGACTACCATCTGGTCGGCGATCCGCTCCGCCCGACGCAAGGGAGCGAGGCTGATACGGACACCGGCTCCACCAGGCAGGGCGGTCGCAAGGATAATCGGCACGGGGATCGCGCGGTGGATCAGCGTCAGCAACCGCTGCGTCGGCTCGGCCCGCGCGGTCAGCGCCAGCAGCTGGATGGCGGGGACGGGGCGCTCCTCATCAACGCCCGCCGCCACTCCGATCGTCGCGGGCGACAGCGTCGCCCACCAGTCCAGCCGCTCAATCGCGCCGTCGATCAGTTTCCGGTCGGCGGTGTTGGCGGCGCCATGCTGGGCGAGCACCTCCTTCGGCAGCCGCCGCGCTGGCGCGTCCATCGGCGGCAGCGCCAGCGCGGCGCGGACATCGGCGGGCGTGATCATCATGGTGTCGCTTCATTTTGGGGGCAGGATCGCGAGCCAGCAGACGACTTCCCAATCGTCCAGCCCGCTCTCGCCGCCCGATCCCTCTATTCCGCCGGTGGTGAACAGGCTCTCGACTGCGCGCTCTTCGGCCTTGCCGGTTACACCGCGGATCGCGGCTGCGAGCAGCGCCTGCCAAGCCTCCATCGCCTCGCCGCCGCGCGTCTCGGCATCGAAGCGCGTCCAGGCCTCGGCTTGCCGCTCGGCCGGTGTCGCCGCTGCGAGCCGCAGCAGGTCCAGCATCCGCTTGGGCTGGCTGTGCGGCAGAATGATGCGGTCGTCGGCGCCGACATAGATCAGGGCATGTGGAAACAGCGGATCGCCCTTGGCGATGGCGCGCTCCGCCGAGGCGGTCGCGGCGCGTAGAACGAACAGCGCGCCGGCCGGGAAGTCGTCGCTGGCGAATATCGGCGAGTAGGTGCCGAGCATCTGCTTGCCGAGCACCGTGCGCTCCTCCGGCGAAAGGCGACCCAGGTCCAGCCGCAGATCGTTGAGGGTCAGGTCGGTGATGGAGACGCCCGACGACAGGTCCTCCAGATCGACCACGCGCGACTGAAGCGTCTCCAGCTGCTGACGGCGGTATTCCAGATCGTTCATCTGGTTGCCCGCCTGCGTCTCGATCAGGTTTTCCTCGCCGGTGGCCGAGACGTCGAGCAGCATCATCTTACCCGACACGCTGCGCTCCAGGCCGATATAGCTGTCCAGATCCATGTTCGGCCAGAAGTTGACCAGCCGAATGACGGCATTGGGCGATCCCAGGCGATCGACACGGCCGAAGCGCTGAACGATGCGGACCGGGTTCCAGTGGATGTCGTAATTCACGACGCAATCGCAATCTTGGAGGTTCTGGCCCTCAGAGATGCAGTCGGTTGCGATGATGAGGTCAATCTCCTCCTCGCCTGCGAGCCCCTCCGGCCGCGACCGCGCGCGAGGCGCGAAAGCGGTGAGGATCGAACCGAGGTCGGCGGGGAGCTTGGGGTGAGTGGTTCTGTTGCGACCCGATCCTGTCACCAGCGCCATGCGATGCGGGTAGTCCGCTCGGATCGCGTCGTAGAGATAGGCAGCGGTGTCGGCGAAGGCCGTAAACACTAGCAGTTTGACGTTGCCGGGATTGAACGGCTCGGTCAGCTTATTGGCGATCAGCTTTTTCAGGTCAGCTAGCTTGGCGTCCCGTTCCGCGCTGACTCCCTGAGCCTGAGCGTAGAGACGAGCGAGCCGATCCCGGTCCTCGGCCAGATCCTGACGCCAACGGACGAGGTCTGCGTCGCTGAGCAGCACGCGGACGCTCCGCCCAACGCCAAGCTGATCGAACGCGGGATCGTCATCGTCCAAGTCGTCAATCGTGGGCGCGGCGACGCTGTCGTCATGTGCGTCGATGCGGCTAATCAGGGCTTCGACCGCCTCCAGTTGGCGCCCGATCGTCAACGCGAATGCATGGACCGAGCTCTCCATCCGCTTGAGCAGATTGACCCGGAGCAACGCGATCAGGCTCTCCTCACGATCGAGCTGACGGAACACGCTGGCGCCACCACCAGCGCCCGCAACGTCCTGATTATAGCGGCGTTCATAGGCTGCGCGTCGGTCATCCAGCACGTAGCGGAGCGGGGCGAAGGCGGCGAGCTTCAGCCGGCGGATCTCGTTATTCACCTCGACGATCGGCGGAAACGAGCCGGTGAGGTCGACGTCCGACTTGATGTTGGCGGGCGCAAGCTTCTCTGGGAAGGTGCCGGTTTCGGCCGTGCCATAGTATCGTTCTATGTGCTTCCGGCTACGCGCGATGGTCAGCAGGTCCAGCAGGCGGAAGTAATCGAAGCCCAGCATTTCAAGTAGCTTAGCCGGCGTGCGCACCGCTTCTGGCAATTGCTGCCACCGGTTAAACTGGCCCTGTGCGATGCGGATCGTTCCCGCGATGCTGGCTATGCCGTGCCCGGCAAGCGCTTGGTCATGTCCCTCAGTGGCGAAGGCGATCTGGTTTTTCAGATCGTTAAGACGGTTGTTGACCGGGGTGGCCGACAGCATCAGCACTCGGGTTTTTACACCAGCTTTGACAACGGCGTTGAGCAGTTTGTCATACCGGCTCTCCCGCTCGCCCTTGCCGGCAGGACGGTTCCGGAAATTGTGGCTCTCGTCGATAACCACGAGATCGTAATTGGCCCAGTTGATGTGGCTGAGGTCGATGTCGCCGGATTGGCCACCCTCACGCGACAGATCGGTATGGTTCAGCACGTCGAACGCGAAGCGATCTGCTGCGAGCATGTTGCGGACATCGTTGCGCGTCCACAGTGTCCAGTTTTCGCGCAGTCTCTTGGGAGCGAGGACGAGCACGCGGGCATTGCGCAGCTCGAAGTATTTGATGACGGCCAGGGCTTCGAACGTTTTGCCCAGACCCACGCTGTCGGCGATGATGCAGCCACCAAACCGCTGCAGCTTGTCGATGGCGCCGATGGCACCATCCTTCTGAAACTGGTAGAGCTTAGACCATATCTGCGTCTCTCGGATGCCAGTTGCGGCATCGACGATGCGTGACTCATCGGTACCGGCTTCCATCTCGGCGAAGAGCTGTTGCAGGGCCTGAGTATAAACAGCGCCAGGGCTATGGTTGGCTGCGGCAGCGGTAACAGCATTGGTTAGAGCTGTGACCGCGGCTCCTTGCGGGTCGGCAGCATACCACTCGGTTTCAAACCACTGGCTGACCATGGCCAGTTCAGCTTCGCTTTCGGTTTGCTGCACAAATCCAAGCCGAGAATGTGGAGCAATGCCCAGACCGGCAGTGGTCAGATTGCAATTGCCTATGATGGCACCCTGCTGAGTAAGGAGCACTGCTTGTGAAGGAGGAAGGCGTGTCTGCCGAATGTCGGCAGCTGCGAGTGCCCGACCAAGCGCAGTGGATATTGCCCGGATCTGCAGGCGATTGCGGCGAACCCGATCGCTGTCGTCCCCGCCAATCGAGGCGTCTGCCGCTGCCCCAAGCAGAACGCGCCCAAGCGCCTGGGGCCCAACTTTGAGCGCCGACTGCGCTCCGAAAAGTGAAACTTGGTCAGTAAGAATGCTAAGCGTCTGCCCCTTGAACGTTTTCAGAATATCAAACGTCCGTTCACCGCCCGTATTTCCGACTAGCCGCACCGATCGATCTCCAGCGCCAGAGAAAGCGCATTCATCCAATTTGTTTATTTACTGGTTAGAGGGCAGTATCATTGCCGACACTGATAGCCTCTTGTTCCGGCGCAGGTAGATGGCGGTAGAGCGTTGCCACTGAGACGCCGATGGTAAGGGCAACCTCCCGAGCTGGTGTTCCGGAAGCAAGTAGCTTGCGCGCCGCGTCAATCCGCCGTGGCGTCATCACTGTCTTACGCCCCCCTATCCTGCCGCCCCGCTTGGCAACGATGAGCGCAGCGGTCGTGCGTTCACGGATCAGGTCGCGTTCCATTTCCGCCATAGCGGCCATGATGTGAAAGACGAGCTTCCCGGCGGTCCCGGCAGTGTCGATGCCGTCGGTGAGGGAGCGAAGGCCAATCTTCCGTTCTGACAGCTCGGCGGCCAGATCGACCAGACCCTTCATGGTTCGGCCGAGCCGATCGAGCTTCCACACCACCAGTGTGTCACCCGTGCGGGCGTGAGAGAGCGCATCGGCCAAGCCAGCGCGGTCGGCTTTTGCGCCACTGGCCTTGTCGGAAAATACCTTCTCGCAGCCGGCATCGGTCAGCGCTGCGAGTTGAGGTGCGAGATCCTGCTCGGGGGTCGACACCCGGGCGTAGCCAATCAGCATGGATCACTCTCAAAACTCATCCCCGATGCGTAGCATGGCCCATCTGTTTCGCGAAAGCGTTTTGAGAGACGTTGATCGGCTGCTACACATTCTCAAATGAAAGCGCGTCAAAAAGGATCGTTTGCGAGAACACCCCTGCCTACCTGGCTTCATCCGCGAAAGCACGAAGATGGTACCCATCCGTCATGCCGTACAAGGCCGAAGCAGGGGCCGGGCCGACGAACTTACCGCTCTCATCGTGCTATCGCGGATGAAGCGGCTTCGCTTCGTGCTTTCGCGGATGAAAGGCCCTCTTCGTGCTTTTGCGGATGAAACGACCTCTCTTCGTGCTTTCGCGGATGGTGGTCCCAGACCGCACCAACCACTAGGATGAACCTTATGGCACCGAAGCAACGCGACCTCTTTATAATGGACAGCCCGCTCCTCGCTGACGTGCGGGGCGATCGGTCGTTGATGGCGTTCCCATTCTTCGCACTAAGCAAAGGTAAGTGGACAAAACCACTCGCCTACGACAACGGAACCGTGTCGATCGAGATTGTCCCGACCGCAAAGGGAGCCGCGACGATCTACGACAAGGAAATCGTCCTCTACATCGCCAGCTTAATGATCGCCCGTCTTGAGGCTGGAGAGGAGGTGGCCCAGGAGTTCCACTTCACAGCCCACGACCTTTTCTGCGTCACCGGAAACAATCCATCCGCGCGGTCCTACAGTCGTCTCTCGCAGGCATTGGAGCGGTTACAGGGCACGCAGATCAAGACTAACATCGAGGCGGGCGGCGAAGGTGAGGAAGGCTATTTTTCGTGGCTGTCCGAGGCGAAGCTTTACTACACTCGGAATAAGGATGCCCAGAGCGATGTCCGACGACTAAAAGCTATCCGCGTCCGGCTTTGCGACTGGCTTTACCGAGCAATCCTCCATGACCGGCAAATACTCAATTACGCCAACGGGTATTTCCAACTCGGTCCAGTGGAGCGCCGATTATACGAAATAGCGCGGTCCACTTGCGCCACGGGACCGCATGAAATGGACCTGGACGAACTGCGCCGTCAGCTCGGATACCAAAACTCCCTGCCGCACTTCCGGCACGCCTTGAAAGCGATCGCGGAGGCCGACGCCATCCCCGACTACCGCCTTGTTCTGATCGGAGCAAAGGCCGCATCGCCCAAGAGTCGCCCGCCGAGTTATAGCCGCGTGCGTATCGAACCACGGAACACACTAATCGCAGCCTGAAGTTGCCAACTTGGTATTGCGATTCGCGTTCATCCGCGAAAGCACGAAGAGGGCCTTTCATCCGGGAAAGCACGAATAGCCGGACCGCTTTCATCCGCGAAAGCACGAAGAGAAGCCGTTTCATCCGCGAAAGCACGAACGATTCCCCTTCCCCATCCGCGAAAGCACGAACGGTTCTTCTTTCATCAGCAAAGCTAATTTTGCAAAATCGGGGCCGCAGATAATCGCGAGCGATGATCGAAGATATGGAGCGACCGTGACCACATAAACGAATGCCCGGCACGAAGGCCGGGCACCCTGGAACGTGATGAGCGATGCTTGCAGGCATCGATCGGGCCACAGACAGTCCCTTCTCATACCCGTTCCCGAGCTTTTGTTCAAGGGAGCGCCCTTCGCGCCACGCTATAGTTTTGCCTGGTCCCGGTCCCAACAAGGGGACGGAAGATGGGAGCTATTACCCTCGCGAAAGCCAGCTTCATGGCGCTCGACCAAATCGAGCGTACGCGGCCGAAATCACGATCGGGGGCGGCAAACCCGACGCGCGCGCATGTTCACCCAAACAGCCGCAAGGCCGGCACGTTCGAGGACGACTTCTTCTACCGCTACGCCAAGGGCGAGCCGGATCGGCTCTACAAGAACGCCACGGAACTGCTGAAGCGCAAGAACGCGGTCCGCCGGCTTGCCCGCGCCGAGGGGCGACCACTCACCGAAGATGAACAGCTCCTCACGCTGATAACGCCCGCAGCGGTACGCGTGTTCAAGGAGCTTACCGATCTTGCCCGCAACTGCGCTGGCAAGGTGTTCCCAACCTGGGAATGGATCGAGACGCACACCGGACTCTCTCGCGCGAGCGTTGGACGCGGGCTATCGATCCTCTCCAAAATGGGATTGCTCGACAAACAGCGCCGGTGCGTACCGATCGATCCTCCCGCCGATCGTCCAAAGGCCCGCAACGCACAAACGTCCAACGTCTATCGGATGAGCTTTCCCAACAGGCTCGCGCGATTCCTTCCGCGTTTTCTACGGCCCATTCCTCTCCCCGATGACGTGGTGCAGCGTGAGGTCGACCGGATCGAAGAGATCGAGGCGATGAGGCTATGGCGCTCGCCCCGACAGGTTGTTGCCGAGGAGATTGTGGATGTGGACCTGCGGCGCATATTGGACAGCCTCGCCATGGCCATCGAGAACCAAGAGTCTCAAAAAAATGGTCAACCGCTCCTAGATTCATATTATATAAGCTGTGAGAAGAGTTGGCCTGGTCGGCCAACGCCCTAACGCCTGACGGCGAGACAGCCCTAGAACCACCAACCCCGACTAGCCACAGCCGCCAACGCCAGATTGAGCCGTGGAACGCGGCGCTGTGCGCCGCGGTGCTCCCGAAAGGAGCAAGCGTTTACCGTGGCGCTCAAAAGGCCGCCTTCATGCTTGGTTCAGCTGATTTTCGTTGATGAACGGGACCATAGCGCCAGTCTGCGCAGCTTAAGAGCGCTAATCCAACGATGCCACCCTTCCCTTCGCGCGCTCAACGCGACTGCATCCCTTAGCGCAAACTGATCCAGCCTCCGGTAACTTCGGCACGATCAGAGAGTTAAGGAAGCGACAGGATCTTACTGTTAGGTAGCGAACATGCCCCAAGCGACAGTTCAGGCCTGGCTCTCCCTCTATGCCGCCGTCGGCGTCATGGCATTAATGTGCGCTACCTTCGCAATTGCCAAAACAGCTTACGACTATCGACAGGGGGGAATCGGTCTTCCCACAACATCGACGCTGGATAAGATGCTCGTGCTCCCCAGGGTCTGGGTACGTTGGCAGATCAACTATCTCCAAGGTGCGCCGGCAGTTTTATGTATTGCGATCTATTTTGCACACTATCTGGGGTTTGAAACACTCGTTGATGTGTAGGCAAACAATTCGACCCCCCTGCCCTGCGCTATCCTAGGAAGACTGGGGTGGGAAGCCGTCTGGATCGACGCCATTCTTGACACGCCGTTGCTCCAACCCTTGGTGATTGCGGCAACATAATCGATCGTCTCACGGAACGGCGGTATCCGGCCGAGCATACGAACGCGACCCGGACCGGCATTATAGGCTGCCAGCGCCAAGTCGACCCTTTTGAACTCGTCTAGGTGAGAACGAAGATACCTCGCCCCTCCCCTCAGATTGGCAAGCGGATCGCGAGAGTTGTAAACGCCCAACCCGCGCGCCGTGCCAGGCATCAACTGGGTCAGGCCAACGGCGCCCTTGGGCGAGACCACAAGCGGATCATACTGGCTTTCCTGGGCCACTAGAGCGTCGAGAAGGCCGGTCGGGACCCCAGCTTCACAAGCTACGGCTGAGATCATCGGGAAATAGCGCGCTCTTCGTGCCTCCTGCCAAGGGGCCAGATCGCCACGCGGACGGTATGGCGTGATTGAGCAGGCGGCCGGACTATACATGAAGGGTGCGACGACATTTTGCGCAGCCCGAGCTGCGCCGGTCATCACCGTGCCGGTCTGCATCCAAAGAGGAACAGAAACCGAAGGATTCGGTATATCCGAACCCCAGGCGTTCTCTCCCGCTGTAATATTGCGGAAATCGGCTTGAAGTCTTTCCGGCGAAACACCAATCTCAGGCACGTCTGCTTGCCTGGGGATAGCGCGCGCGGGACCGACATCAATTACAGCACCCCGGGATATGTCACCAAAGGCGACGATCTCGACTCTACGCTGCGACGCAGCGACGGGTGAAGAAACGGCCGCGATCGCTGTTACACCTGTTACAAGTCTTATTGCGAGGCATGAGTTCATAGCTTCAAACAGCCAGAGTCGACCAATCCGGTCAATGTGGAAAAAAATTACACTGTGCGTCCGTCAAGGGGTGACTTGTTGAGCTAAATTGGCAGAGCGCCCCTCTACTCGACGTCAGTCTGATCGTATCAGATCGTGCAACTACCAAATGAGCTTTGCTTCCGGGCCCTAAGTCACTTGGCTTCGGTCAAAGCCCGCTGTGCACGATTGTGTGCACGCCCTCATCGCTCCTGGGCGCATGACGATCCTAATCGGATAATTTGACGAACCGAGTTAGAGGTTATACCGGATTATTGAGATCACCCGATAATCTGGGAAACCGGATATTTAGGAATATCAGGTATGATGTGTTATCAGGTATAAGGGATTATCGGGTAAGCCCTCTTATCAGGTGCAAGGAATTATCGGGTCATCTCGAGTACCCGGTCGACGCCAATACCGGGTTTCCATTCCAATCCGGTTATGGCATATACCAGGTTAATTGCCATATCTGGTCATCGATGAAATCCGGTTGATAAGCATATCCGATTGATACCAAAACCCGGTTTGCGAAAGCGCTCCGGGCAACAACATTCAGGGGGTCCCCATGCCAACAATCACGATCGCGTCCCCGAAAGGAGGGGCCGGCAAGAGTACCACAGCGGTCATTCTGGCCACGGAACTCGCTCACGCTGGCGTGCCCGTTACGCTTCTAGACTGCGATCCGAATATGTCCGTCAGCCTTTGGGCAAGCCGAGGAGCATTGCCTCCGAGAATCAAGGTTCTCAACGACGTGACGGAATCGACAGTCATCAAAACAATCAAAGAATTCGATCGCGATGGGGAAATCGTCATCGTCGACATGGAAGGTGTGGCTTCACGACTGATGTCGCGAGCGATATCGCAAGCCGATCTTGTTATTACACCGATGCGAGCAACCACTCTCGATGCAACAATCGGCGCACGCGCGATCGCCCTGATAATGGAAGAAGAGGAATCGCTGGGTCGGCAGATTCGATATGCCGCGGTATTCACGATGACAAAAACAGTCCGTTCCAAGCAGCATTCCGGGATTGTCGCTTCGCTCCGTGGACAAGGCGTTGACGTTATAGAACCCGACCTGTTGGAACGATCGGCTTTCTCCAGCCTCTTCGAATTCGGTGGCGATCTCTACACGATGCCACCCCAGGGGAATGCAGTCGCAGCACAGCAGAACGCCTCAGCATTTATGCAAGCCGTCGTAGAACGACTGAAGGAGACTGCACGATGACCGAAAAGCCAAGTTTCGCCATCGACATCGGTGGCCTGAAAACCCGGCCAAAACCACAAGATGCGTCTGCACTCCGAGCGGCAGACGAGGCGGCAGAAGAACATGGGTTCGTTTCTCGCGACCCTGAACCTCGCAAGGCTGGTCGGCGTCCAAGTCCAAGAACAGGACAAGTCCACGCCAAGGTACTGCCGCATGTCGCATTAGAAATCGCGGATGAAGCTCAGCGCCGAGGCGTCACCCAGGGCGTACTCATCGAAGAAGCCTGGGCGCTGTTTACGAAGGACCGCTGATAGGACGATCAGAAAAGGGGAGGGGGGTCGAGCAGACGAGAAAGGATATGTGATGCCCCTCGTTGCCCTTAAACCCACCCAGACCCTCGTCGATATCGTCGGCACCCTTGGCGGCACATGGCACGGCTTCAACGCCATGTGCCGGTGCCCTGCGCACGCAGATTCCAAACCCAGCCTGTCGCTGCGGCAAGGGCATGACGGCATCCTGGTCCATTGCTTTGCCGGCTGCGCGGCAGACGACGTCCTGCGCGAGATCGCCCGCATCGAACCGGGTCGTCGCTACGAGCCACCTCCCGCCCAGCGCGCTGGACGCCCCGCAAATCTCGAGCGATTGTGGAACGATGCTCTCCCGATCGAGGGTACGCCGGCGCAAGCCTATCTGCGCTTTCGCGGTATCACCGGCACATTCGACGACTTGCGCTTTCATCCGCGCTGCCCGTGGGGTCCAAAGCCCCTGACCCGTTTTCTCCCGGCCCTCCTGGTCGCGGCGCGGGAAGGGCGCGTACTTCGAGCGATCCAGCGTATTTTCCTCGACCTTGAGACCGGGAGCTATCTCGACAAGGTCACCCTGGGAACGCCGGGCGGCGCGACGTGGCAGGGGGTGCGCGTTCGCGAGACACTCGCCCTTGGCGAAGGGTTCGAGACGTCGGCTGCCTTCAGCCAGATCCACGGCATTCCCTGCTGGGCGACCCTTGGCGCAGCGCGCCTCGACCGTGTTTATATCCCCGCGAGTGTCACCACGCTCATCTTCGCCGAGGATAATGATTTCGAAGGGCGGCGCGCGCGGCGGAAAGCCTGGGCCGCCTACCGCCCACAGGGGTTCATCCTCAAGCGGATGCCGCCACCGCCGCGCTTCGGCGACTGGGCCGACGTCCTGAAGCCAGGAGCCTGAAGGGGAGGGGGATCGGGTTTGCGAGCTGCACGAGCAGCCCAAGCCCTGGAGATCCCCATGACCGACCTGTTCGATACGGCGCCTGCCCGCGCCGGAAATGCCACCGCTGCTGCCCGTCACGTCGCGGCCTCGATCGCAAGCGGGGTCAAAATCACCCGCGCCAAGCTTAACGACGCAATGGCAAACGCCTTTGGCGGCAGCGACGCCGATGGCCACTGGACCCAGCGCGAGAGCTTCGAAATCCTCGAGCATGCGACCGTCCTGGCGGTCAATGGCGGGGCAAAGCCTCCAAGCATCGCAGAGGCGATCGCTCTTGTCGGCCGACTTCCCACCCAGACCGTCCGCAGCGAGGAACAGATCGACTGGCAGCAATTCTCGACGCCGCTCGACCTTGCGGCGGTTGCCTGCTTGCTTGCCGCGCCACAGGACGACGATATCGTCCTTGAACCGAGCGCGGGCAACGGCCTGCTGATCGCCTGCCTGCCACCTGTCGCGGCGCTTCATCTCAATGAGATCGACCCGGCCCGCCGCGCTCGGTTAGCAGCGGCCTATCCACTTGCCAGCGTCACAGGGCATGACGGCGCACAGATCGCCAGCGTCATGACGGCAGCACCGCGCCCCGGCCTCATCCTCATGAACCCGCCATTCTCGCGGTCGCTCGGCCGCGGCGCCGATGCGTTGGCAGCCGTCCGCCATCTCCAGGCCGCCATCAAACGTCTGGCACCGGGGGGACGCGTCGTGGCAATCATGCCCGACTGGTTTGCGCAATCGGCACGCATGGCATCGGTCTGGTCGACCACGCTCGCCAGCGTCAGCCTCCGCACCTCGATCCGGCTCACCCATGCCTATGGCAAGCACGGCACCGGGGTCGCAGTCCGCCTTTACGTCATCGACAAGGCCGTGGGCGATACCACGACAACAACGATCCAGCGCCGCGATGTCGCTGACCTTCTCGATGTCCTCGCGATCCCGCCACGCCTGCCAATGACCGCGGTCGCGCCAACGCCTGTCAAACGCAGCGGCCCGATCTCGCTGATGCGCAGCGTCAAGTCGAAGCCCGCCGCCACGCCGCGAATCTTCCGCGCACCGGCGCGCAACGACGTGCTTCCCGTAAGCTATGCCGTCCTCGAAACGGCGGCACCGCTGGCCGAGCAGACCGGCGTCTATCTTCCCTATCGCCCGAGCCGGATCGTCTTCGATACCGCTGGGGAGCATCCGACCGCCCTGGTCGAATCCATCGCCATGGGCTCGATCCCGGCGCCGATCCCCTCCCATGTGCCCGCGCTCCCTGAGCGAACCGTGACGGACAGGCTGTTGTCCTCCTCGCAACTCGAGACCGTCGTCTATGCCGGTCATGCCTGGACCCAGTTCATCCCCGGCCTGTCAAAGCCCGACAAGGAAGGCGTCGGCCTGGTCCTCGCCGACGACGGTCGGGCCTATCGCAAAGGCTATTTCCTGGGCGACGGCACCGGGGCAGGGAAGGGGCGTCAGGTCGCGGCCGTCATTCTGGACAACTGGCTTGCCGGTCGTCGCAAGAATATCTGGATCAGCAAGAACGAAGCACTGCACGCCGATGCGATCCGGGACTGGACCGCGCTGGGCGGTCTTGCCGCCGATGTGCAGCCGCTCTCGCGCTGGAAAATCGACGAGCCGATATCGATGGCCGAGGGAGTCCTGTTCGTCACCTATCCGACCCTGCGCTCAAACCGGGGCGATGCCACGCGGCTCGACCAGATCATTGCCTGGGCAGGTGCCGATTTCGACGGCGTGATCGCTTTCGACGAAGCCCATGAGATGGGCGGCGTTGCAGGCGGCGAGGGATCGATGGGCACCAAGAAGGGGTCGCAGCAGGGCATCGCAGGGGTCCTGCTCCAGAACCATCTGCCGCTCGCGCGCGTGCTCTATGCGTCCGCCACCGGCGCGTCCGAGGTCAACAATCTTGCCTATGCGGTGCGGCTCGGCCTGTGGGGGCCAGATACCGCCTTCGCCAACCGTGAAGCCTTTATCACCCAGATCCGTCAGGGTGGCATCGCGGCGATGGAGCTGGTCGCCCGCGATCTCAAGGCCACAGGACTCTATACCGCGCGCGCACTCAGCTTCGCAGGCGTCGAATACGACATCCTGCGCCACGAACTGACGCCCGAACAGATCGAAGTCTATGACACCTATGCCGACGCATGGGCAATCATTCACCGCGGTCTGGAAAAAGCCCTCGAACTCACCGGCGTCGTGGATGCTGCCGAGGGCAAGACCCTGAACTCCGGCGCCAAGGCCGCAGCGCGCTCACGGTTCGAGGGATGCAAGCAACGCTTTTTCGGCGCACTCCTCCTGTCGTCGAAGCTGCCGACCGTCATCGCCGCGATCGAACAGCATCTTGCCGCAGATCAATCCGTCGTGTTGCAGCTGGTGACGACGGCCGAAGCCATCCTCGACCGCCGCCTCGGCGAACTCTCGGCCGATGAGCGCGCGGATCTCGACATCGATCTTTCGCCCCGCGAAGCCGTCATCGACTATCTGACCCGCGCCTTTCCGGTTCAGCAGATGACCTTCTACCGTGACGACACCGGCGAGGTCCGATCGCGACCGCTGCTCGATGCCAACGGCAACCCTGTCACCAACCCGGAAGCCGAAGCGGAGCGCGACAATCTGATCGAGCAGCTATGCGCCCTGCCGCCGATCGCCGCCGTCCTCGACGCCATCATCACGCGGTTCGGCACCGAGATGGTGGCCGAGGTCACCGGACGCACCAAGCGGCTCATCAATCTGCCAGGTGGCGGGCAGAAGCTCGAATCGCGTTCCGCGCGCGCCACCCAGGCCGACTCCGCCGCATTCATGGAGGGCACCAAACGCATCCTCGTCTTCTCGGACGCGGGCGGGACCGGGCGCTCCTACCATGCCAGCCTCGACGCCAGGAACCAGCAACAGCGTGCGCATCTGCTCCTCGAACCGGGATGGCGGGCCGATCGGGCGATCCAGGGCCTCGGACGCACGCATCGCACCCATCAGGCCTGCTCGCCTCTCTTCCGGCCCGTGACCACCGACTGCAAGGGCGAACTGCGCTTCACCTCGACGATCGCGCGCCGGCTCGACAGCCTGGGCGCGCTCACTCGCGGTCAGCGCCAGACCGGCGGGCAGAACCTGTTCGATCCCGCCGACAATCTGGAAAGCGAATATGCCAAGGCGGCCCTCGTCAGCTGGTATCATCTGCTGGTCGCCGGCAAGCTCACCAGCACCAACCTCACAGACTTCCAACACCGCACCGGGCTTGAACTGCTCGACACCGATGGCGTGCTGAAGGAGGACCTGCCCCCCATCCAGCGCTGGCTCAACCGCCTTCTGGCGCTGCCGATCGGCTTGCAGAACGTCATCTTCGACGAGTTTCTCGCCCTGGTCGAAGCCCGCGTCGCTGCCGCGCGCGAGGCAGGCACGCTCGATGTCGGCGTCGAGACCATGACGGTGGAGACAGCAACCGTCCTCGACGACAGGATCTTGCGCACCGATCCGGTCAGCAAAGCGACGTCCCATCTCCTCACGATCGAGGTCACCCGCCGCCGCAATCCGGTTTCGCTCGAGCGCGTCCTGCGGATCGCCGATACCGACAGAAGCGCGGCTTTCGTGCGCAACGGCAAGTCCGGCAAGGTTGCCCTGCGCACCAACGCACGGCCCTGGCTGACCGAAGATGGCGTGGCGATTCCCCGGATCGAACTGATGCGTCCCTCCCGTCACGAGTATCTGGCGCTCAACGATCTTTACGAGACGGCCTGGAGCGAATGTTCGCGCGCGCGGTTCGAGGAAGAATGGAGCGCCGAGGTCCGTGAGATCCTCGACAAGGTCGACACCGAGACGATCCGCCTTGCGACCGGACTCCTGCTGCCGATCTGGTCGGCCCTTCCCAGCGATCATCTCGTCGTCAACCGGGTGGTCGACGACAGCGGGCGCTCGTGGCTCGGGCGCATGGTGTTTCCCCGCGACGTGCCCGCACTGTTTTCCAAACTGGGGCTTGAGAGCAACGATGTCCTTAGCCCTGCGGAAGTCGTCAAGGCCGCCCTCGAAGGTGGCACCGTGACCATCAAACGGCCATTCGCATGCGAGGTCAAACGCGTCCGCGTCAACACCAGCCCCCGCATCGAGATCGTGGGCGCTCCGGCCAACCAGCTGCCGTGGCTGAAGTCGATCGGCTGCTTCACCGAAATCATCGCCTACAAGACCCGCGTCTTCGTGCCGGTCGAAACTGCCGATGCGGTGCTTGCGCGCCTGACCGCCTGACCTCCCGCCGATACCCGTTTCTCCTGCGCTTCGGGCCATGACCCCCGTGGCTAACCCCCGCGAAGCGCGGGACGGGAAGGGGAGGAGGATCGGGGAGGGTGTCCGGTGTGGGGAAAGACGCGCGCCGGACACCATCATGCTCATGGAGACCCCAAATGACCCAGACCGTCAAACTCGCCAAGCTCAAGCGCTCCGACAAGAATGTCCGCACGACCCCGCCGAAGAACATCGAGGCGATGGCGGCGAGCATCCGCGCCCGCGGCATCATGCAGAATCTGCTCGTCACCGCTGCCCGCCCCAAGGGCATGTTCGAGATCATTGCCGGCGATCGACGCTATCTCGGCGCGATGATGCTGGCGGAAGCCGGCGAGATCGATGCGGCCCAATATGATGTGCCGGTCAAGGTGATCAGCGGCGACGAAGCCGACCTGCGCGAAGTTTCGCTCACCGAGAATTTCCAGCGCGAGGCAATGACCCCTGCCGAGGAATGCGTTGCCTTCCAGCATTTTCTCAAAGCCGATGGCGACATCGAGGCGGTTGCACGCCGCTTCGGGCAGACCCGCCGCTTCATCGAAGGGCGGCTGCGTCTCGCCAATCTCGCGCCCCCGATCTTCGAGGCGCTTTCCGAAGGACGGATATCGCTCGACCTCGCCAAGGCCTATGGCTCGACCGAGGATGTCGCCAAGCAGGAACGCGTCTTCCAGCAATACGGCCACAGCTCCTACGTCAATGCCGACAGCATCCGAAGGGCCATCGCCAACGATAGCATGAAAGCGACCGACCCGGTTGCCGTGCTTGTCGGCGCCGATGCCTATGTCGCGGCGGGCGGACGCATCGAGCGTGAACTCTTCAGCGAGGACGGGGATCGGTGGACCGATCCGGAACTGGCTCAGACCCTGGCTGCCGCGATCATGGAGGCGGAAGCCAAACGCCTCGGCGAGAATCTGGGCGTCGCATGGGTCCGCCCCGTTGCGACCACCAGTCTCTACGGCATCACCTCCGACCTTCACCGTGTCGTGCTCCCGCCCGCACCGATGACGCAGGAAGAGGCCGAACGGTCCGATGCCATCGTCGAGCGATGCGAAGTGCTCGAGGAGGAAATGTCCGACGAGAGCCTCGAACCCGACGCCTACGGCAAGCTCGAGGAAGAGTATGACGCGCTGCGCGAGGAATATGAGGCGCTCAACTCCAAGGCACCCGAACTCACCGACGAGATCAAGGGGCAGGTCGGGGTGTTCCTGACGCTCGGCCGTGACGGCAAGATGGTGCTCGACACCACCTACTACAGCGAGGCGCCTGTCCGCCTCCCCGGCGACGATCGTCCGGTCCCCTCTTCGCCGTCCTCGCGCGAAACCGCCCCTTTGCCGCCCGAAGCGGTCGCACCGGGGGGCAAGGCGCTCAGCGCCCGTCTGCACGATGAACTGGCCGTTCAGCGCCGCGATATTCTCGCTGCCTCGATCCTTGGCGATCCGGCGCTCGCGCTCGATTACATGCTCTTCGCGCTCGCCGACCCGACGCATTTTACCCGATATGGCACCACACTGCGGGCAAACCATCCGCAGGACCCCCAGATGCCCAAGGATCAGCCTGCGACCCAGGCCCAGCAGGCGATCGCCGATGCGCGCGAAGGGCTCGACACCAGTTGGACGCAGGCCTCAGATCCAGTCACCCGGTTCGAAGGGTTCCGCGCGCTCGACGACGACGCCAAGGCCGCATGGCTTGCCATCGTCGTCGCGTCCTCGCTCGAGGCCAAGGACGATTATAACTCGGTCAAGACCAACCCGCTCCATGCCCGCCTCGCGAGCATCCTCGAGATCGAACCGGCCAAATGGTGGCGGCCGACTTCGGCAAACTTCTTCGATCGCGTGTCCAAGGGAACCCTTCTCGCGCTGTTGACCCAGGTCGGCGGTGCCCCGCTCGCGGCTCGCTACATGGGGTCGAAGAAGGGCGAGATCTCTTCGAGCTGCGAGAAGCTGTTCGCCGGCGAAGCAATCACCGAGGCGGAGACCAAAGACGCCGCGCTGGCCTGGGTGCCCGATGCCATGCGCTACGACATCGCCTCCGCGCTGGTGGACGAAAGCGACTTCGACGAGGGCGATCTCGACGACGAGGCATTCGATGAGGGCGAGGGTATCGAGACAGAGGATGCCGATGACGCCGAGAGCGACCATGTCGATACGCAGGACGCAGTCCTGCCGGACGACGGCACTGCCTCCGACGAGACCGATCCCACGCTGATCGCTGCCGAATAACCCCCGCCCATCGTCTCCTGGGCTTTCCCTGCGGCGCGTCCCGATACCGGGGCGCGCCGCTTTCTTTTTATCCGCGGCCCGAAGCGACAGGCCGCGACGCGAGGACATCGCCATGACCTTTACACGCAAACCCGCAGGACCGCGCCGCGACGTCGCGGCCGAGATCACAAGCCTTATCATCGCCAAGCTGGAAGCGGGGGTTCTCCCCTGGTCCAGACCCTGGGGCCTGACCGGAGCAGGGGGCCGTCCGCTCCGCCATTGCGGCACACCCTATACCGGCATCAACGCTCTCTATCTCTGGGCGATCGGCGACGCACAGGGCTATGCGGGCCGCAACTGGATGACCTATCGCCAGGCCACCGAACTGGGCGGGCAGGTCCGGCGCGGCGAGCGCGGCGCCCACAGCGTCTATTATTCGAGCTTCTCGAAGACCGATACCGATCGGATGACCGGCGAAGCGGCCACGAAGAATATCCGTTTCCTGCGGTCCTATACCGTTTTTAACGTCGATCAGATCGACGGCCTCCCGGCCTATTATTATCCTGTCGCAGCAGCGCCCGAACCGCGGGTCGAAAGCGTGCATCGCGCCGCGATCGACGCGTTCTTCGGAGCCTTGCCCGGCACTGTGCGACATGGCGGAGACCAAGCCTATTACTCGCCGATCGGCGACTATATCCAGATGCCGATGCGCGGCGCGTTCAAGTCGGACGATCATTATGCCAGCACCCTGGCGCACGAATATGTGCATTATTCAGGGGCACCGCAGCGGCTCGCGCGCGAGTTCGGCAAACGCTTCGGCGACAACGCCTATGCGTTCGAGGAACTGGTCGCCTGCATCGGGCAATGTCTGGTGTGCGCCGATCTCGATCTTCCCGGTGAGCTCCACGACAATCACGCCAGCTACATCGACAACTGGCTGCGCATTCTGAAAGGCGATGCGAGCGCGATCATCAAGGCCGCGGCGAAAGCCGAGCAGGCCGTGGCCTGGCTCAGGGAGGCAGCCGCAGCCCAAGCCGCCCAACCCCACACATCGCAAGCCCTTGCGGCATGACACGGAGAGCCCGCCATGCACATCGAACTGCGCAAATTGCAGCTCGTCGCTTCCCTCTCGCACGAGACCGCCTGCTACAGCGCGGAAATCTGGATCGATGGCAACAAAGCCTTCCTCGCCTCGAACCGTGGCTCGGGCGGCGCGGACGACTTCCATCCTACAGGGACCGTCACCGAGGACGCCGTCAACGCATGGCTCGCCGCCAACAGGCCAGCCTCGCGGCTCGGCGACAGCGTCCTTCCCCACTGTCTCGAGTTCGAGGTCGCGGCGCTCATCACCCGCGCGACCGAAACGAAAAGGCTGCGCGCGCAATGTCGCACGAAACTGGTGACGATCGAAGACGGCCAGGTGTTCACCTATGCCCTCAAGGGCCGGGCGCTGGACGATGTTCGCGCCCGCGTCCTTGCGGCAAGGCCGACGGCGCGCATCGTCAACGGCGACGAAACGGCTCTCGCTGTCGCGATCGACACGCTGATCGCGGTCGACGATCGCGATAGCGCCTGAGACCCGGAGACAGGGAGGGAAGGGGGATGGCGGGGAGTCGAGCGCATAGGGCGCTCGAGGAGACCGCCATGTCCTACGATGTCGCCTTTCGTCACCAGCAGGCACTCGACCCCAGTGCGCTCGCCACGATCACCGCCGCCCTTCACGCGATCACGACCGCGATCGACGATTGCCGCAATGCCGGCAAGAATGCCGAAACCGATCCGGCAGTGATCCTCCTTGCCCGGCATCTGGGCACGATCGCCGGCGCGGGCAGCGATGAAAGCCTGTTGCGGCGTCGCTGCATCGATACCATCGCCGAATTACGACGCTTCCCGGCCTTGCTCACGCTCGCGGTGCGCGGCGTCGCCCATGACGCAGCTGCAAAGGATCGCTTCCACGCCGACGGTCGCAAGGCCATGCGGCGTCTCGCCGATGCGCTCGGTCTCGAAGACGGGCGCTACCGCATCCACTCGAACCGCAGCCACCCCTCGCAATCGGGCGAAATCACGCTTCATGGCGAGGAGGTCCACGTCCAGCTGTCACTGGGCGCACCGGGTCCCGACAGCGAGGTCATTTATCGCCGTGTCGATGGTCTTCACGATTGCATCGGCGACGTTCGCCGCTTCGCGTCGATCCGCGACCTCCTGGCACCCGAACGGTTCGCGGCCCGCCTGCGCCGGGAATTGCGTCTCTCGGCCCCCCGCACAGATCCGGTCGGCCTGTTCGCCTGACCTTCATGCCACCGCATTTCGAAAGGACGCCGCCATGGGCTGGCTCAGCATGCCCCTGTCATCCATGTATCCCCACCAAACCCCCAAGGCCTATCTTGAGGCACAGTTCACCTACGACCGGCGCGATGCCGACGGGAAAGGCAAGGGGCTGCGCGTCATTGCCTCCTCGTGTCTTCGCAACAAGGTCTGGTACGCGGCCGCGGTGCCTTCGACCGATGGCATCGATGAACCCGCTTTCGCCATCGTTTGCCTCGTTACCTGGAACCCGCGGGCGAAGGACGGGTATGTGTTCGCCTTCAAGGATATGACCGAACATATGGGGCCATGCGAGGCGGAATGCCCCGAGCGCATCCTCGCGCTGCTGGGCGATACCGACGATCCCGGTGCGCTGCACTGGCGCCGGCGCTGCCTCGAACGTCTCGCTCGCCCCACCCGGCAACTCGAACACGGCATGCACATCCGCCTGCCGAACCCTGTGCGCTTCACCGACGGCTATGAGGGCGACGAGTTCATCGTCCACAAGCGCGGCCGCAAGATCGCGTTGGCAAAACCGGGATCTGGCTATCCTTCCTACCGCATCGGCGGCCTGCGAGACCTCCCCTGGACGCTCGTGCCGCAAACCCGCGTCCACAAGACGGTGTTCGGTTGATCGACGCCGCCGCCCCAGTCAGGATGACCCCCATGTCCGCCCAAACTCCCACCTCCATCAGTCCCAAGCGTTGGCGACTGTGCAGCCGCGCCAACGCACAGGCGGTCGCTGCCCGCATGTTCGACGCGGGCGCGCGCCATGTGTCGATCGTGCGTACCGCCGAACCCCTCCAGCCCTTTTGCGTCGTGCCCTTCATCGTCGATGGGCCGAACGTCGAAGTCGAACTGCGCTACGCATGAGGAGCGCGCTTCCTTTTCTGCTCGCGGCCCTTGCCGCCTGCGGCGCGGTCTCGCCACCGCCCGACGACAGCCCGATCAGCGGGAAGGGCAGGGCGATCGACGGCGACACCGTCTCGATCGACTTTCGCCTGTCGGGTGCCGACGCCTTCGAGCGCAAGCAAATGTGCTCGACAAAGGGTTCCTGCTACCCATGCGGAAAGCTGGCGCAGGATTTGGCATCCCGGATACTCAAAAGCGGCACCGCCACCGTCACGCCCACCGGCGCCAACAGCTATGGCCGACCGGTCGCGATCGTCACCGTCGATGGACAGGATCTGGGCGAAAGGATGATCCGGGAAGGCCTGGCGGTGCCGGCGACCCAGTATCTGCGCAGCGATCCCGAGCGCGCATCGGCCTATCTCGCCGCAGCCCTCGAAGCGAAGACCCAGGGGCGTGGCGCCTACGCCGGAGAATATATCGACCCGGCACGCTGGCGGCATGGGGAACGGCTTGCCTGCGAAGGACGTTACTGACCCATTCCCTCCCTGAGGCAGCGGTCCGGCATCCCCCCATGCCGGACCGCTGTTTTATTTGCCGTCAGTAGGTGAGCCGGGGACCCGGCCCATCGTCGTCCGCCACATAGTCGGGACCCGGATCGTGCGACCATGATGCACCGATCCTGAAGGCAGGATCGAACCGCCCCACCGGCCCGTCGGGTTCGGACGCCACATACGGATTGACCAGAGGCTTAACGGCCGCCTTGTCGCGATAAAGCCTCGCTGCGAGCCTCCCCCGCGCCTCGAGCAGCTTCTCCAGCCACACCAGGTCATCCAGCATGGTGACGACGCCTTTGCCGGCGACGCAATAATAGAGGCAACGCTGGAAATCGTCACACGGGGTTTCGAGGATCGTGGTCAGCTTTCCCTTGCCCGCCTCCTGGCCCTCATGAATCCATTCGAGCGATTCGCGCAGTTCCCGCGCCGACAGATAGGCATCTTCGGGATCGCTGCCGATGCAGGCTCCTGCCAGCATCCTGCGCGTAACGCGAATATCGAGATCCACCGACAATTCGATGAGCACCGTGTCGAGATCGAACGCACCGATAAAATCCGCTTGCTGCATGGCGAACTCCTTCCGTCATTGAACGTAACGTGAACAAAGGTGACCTTGCAAGCTTTATGGAGTATCCTCACCGCCATGTGGCTTGTTCCGCGCGATACCAGGGGCCTTGCCTCCCGTTCCCCCGTCCCGGACGTGGTCCGCGAGGCGCTGGTGCGCTGGTACACCGGCGAGGGCGAGGACGCCGATCACCGCGCTTCGGTCATCATGGTGGTCAAGGCGCGCGACCATCACCAATGGATCGCCTGCGACTGCCTGGGAGAGGGGGCCGATCCCCCGCTGCTTTCACCGGCCTATCTCTCCGAAGCGGAAACCTATTATCTGCGCCGCCTGACCAGCATTCGCCAGCGACGCCCCGAACATCATGTCGATTGCCCCTTCTTCCGCGAACAGGCGCCGCCGCGTATCCGCGAACGGGCGACTGCCACGCCGCGATCGATCAACGAGCCTGACGGGCTCTTCTCCGCGCACCGCCTCGCCCCCGAAAAGCTGGCACAGCTCCCCGCCGATACCGAGCCCGACGATCGCACCCGCGGCGTCGCCATCCCACGGCTTGCCCGGCTGCTGTGGCTTCTCATGGAAATGGCGCACGTCAACGTCGTCGATCCGCTCGAGGTCGGGGAACCCAGGACGACATCGATGGCGAGCGAATTTGCCGCGTTGCGCCACGCCGCCGAGCGCGTTCAGATCGCACCGGGCATCCCGCTCGCGCGCCATCTCTACACCCACATCGATCCCTATGAGCGCGGCATCGTCTTCGCCAAACTTCGCGAGGCGGCTCGGAAATGGCCGAGCGAACATGCGCCGCAGGCGTTTCTGCTTCTCTACGCGACCGACGTCACCGGCTCGACCATCACCCTTGCAGAGGGCCGGGAACTCACGGTCAAGAACCGCATCCGGCATATCGGCGTCAATCAGCGCCGGATGGGACCGCCCTATCTGGTTCTGGCAGTCGTCGGTGAACATAATCCGCGCGAGGGCTATGCCGCGCTCCGCGCCTACGCCCAGCCTATCGCCCGACCCGCAAACTTTATTGCGGTGCATAATCTTGCAGAGCGCAAGACGATCGTCGGGCTGCTCGACCTTCAATATCGCTTCCGCCGCCGCGGCATCGGTGTCGGGTTCAAACGCCTCCTGTTCGATATCGCGACACGCGCGGGCGATCTGCGTCCCGATCTGCTTCTCGACCTGCGGGACTTCACCACCGGCGAGGTCATCGAATCCGCCCTCGAAATCGTGACCGGCGAGGATGCTGACACGCTCGGGCTGAAGCTGCGCCAGGTCGAGAAGCTGCGCGAGATCGCGCCTGTCGTCACCATCCACGCTGAGGATCTCGAAGGCGATGCGCTGGAAGCGGCCATTCTCGATCAGCTACGGATCGGATGAAACTGACTACATGACTTAACCCGTTATTCGAAAACTGCGCCCCGGGACGATCGAAGCCGAAGGAGAGAGGGAGAAACTGTCCGATCCACAAAGGGAGACGACAGATGACCCGATTTCAACCGAGCCTGCGGCCCGCAACCACGCCATGGGATATCCCCGACCGGGCCGAGCAGGTCTTGCCCGGCATCTGGCGGGTCTGGACGCCGAGCTATGGCGGCTACGTCCTTTCCGACGAGCGTCAAGCCGCAATGCCCGACGCCCTGCGACGCGACGATCCCTTCTACGAGGAGGATGTCGATTATGCGCTGGTTCTCTACGGCTTCGCCGACGAATTCCGCCGCCTGCCGATCCCCGGCATCGCTCTTCAGGTCGAGAATGCCCGCCGATCGGTGCGATGCTGGCATCCCGATCGCTGGAAAGACCTGACCGGCGAGGAGGTTTCGATCCACGACAGCCATGTCGTGCGACGGCGCGCCGCCTATCAGGCGATCATCGGCCAATATGAGAGCGTCTCGGCCTCGGGCTCCTGGGCCGACTGGGTGCCCGACGGCAAGGTCGGTTGCGTTTTCCGCCGCGTCGTGAGCGTCGATGCCCTGGGTTTTGCCCGCCACGAAGGCGAGCCCATCTACGGACTTGTCGACAAGGACCGCTACGAGCGCCGGCAGATGCCGGAGACCTTCGACAGCCTCGAAGCGATCCGCGTCGAAAGCACGGCACCGATCAGCAAGCAGGTGCCGGCCAGCGCGCTTGCCTCCCTCCTTCCCACCGCATCGTGAGGCACGAGCCATGAGCGTCTATCTCTATCTCTTTCACGGTCGCGACAACGCCGACCGGGACATGCAGGCATGGGGCAGCGAAGGGCCGGCCATCGGCCCCCTCAGCTATGTTCACACCACCTACGGGAGCGACGTAAAGATCTGCGCTCCCCGCGACGTCCTGGAAAAGTTTTTCCCGGATACGGACATTCATTTCCATGACGGATTTGGCCAACATGCCATCCAGATCGAGGGCGACTGCCTGCCCTATGGCGGCAAATTCTACGGCGACTGGTCAGTCTGCACCCAGGATCGCCTCCGTCCCCCGACAAAGGCGGTCAAGCCTGTCTGCGACCATTGCGGCAGCGACAATGTGACGAAGGACGCGGTCGCCGTCTGGGATGTCGAGACCCAGGCATGGGTGCTGCTGAGCACTTACGATTCCACGACCTGCCAGCAATGCGAACGGGAAAGCGACGACATGCTGGACTGGAAGAGCATGGACGGCGCGCCTGCGCCCGATCCCGACGCCATTGCCGCCCCGCCCGCCAACGATCCGGCACTGCCTGACGCCGATGTCGCCCCAAAGGACCGGACATGACCTCGCCCGCTTCCATTTCCGTCGCCGAGGCCGCGGCCAATCGCGTACCGCTCGGCCGCCACTCCACCGGATCGCTCGAACTCGATCTCGATCGCCTCCTTGCCGGACGGCTGCTGATCCAGGGCAGCTCGGGTGCCGGGAAGAGCCGGACGCTGCGTCGTATCATCGAGGAAGCATTCGATTACACGACCGTCGCCATCGTCGATCCCGAAGGGGAATTCGAAAATCTCGCACGGCATATCGGCGCGACCACGATCCGCGCGGTCGAATTGACCGCCGATGGCCTGACCGCCGCTGCCGCCCGAAGCCGCCGGCACCGTCTCTCCGTTCATGTCGATCTCACCGACCTCGACCCCGACCAGCGGATCATCAAGGCTGCCGCCTTCTTCGCGGGGCTTGTCGGCGCGCCGCGTGAGGACTGGGCACATACTGTTCTTGTGTGCATCGACGAGGGGCATCTTCTCGCGCCCCATGTCGCAGGATCGGCGCGCGATGCCGAAGCCCGGCGGCTCGGGGTCGCGACCCTCACCGACCTTGCAGCCAGAGGACGCAAACGCGGTCTGGCAACCGTTATCGCCACCCAGCGGCTCGCCAAGCTATCGACATCGGTCGTGTCGGAACTTCAGAACTTCCTTGTCGGGCTGAATGTGTTCGACCGCGACATCGCGCGCGCGGCCGATCTCCTGGGCTTTGCGCCACGCGACGCAGACCTGTTGCGTAACCTTGCCCCCGGCGACTTCTTCGCGCTCGGGCCTGCACTGTCGGCGACGCCTGTCCTGGCACATATCGATCCGACCATTACCCAGCATGTGGGCAGGACACCGGAACTTCGCGCGGCAGCGGCGATCGAGGCCGATGAGGCAGCGCGGCTGCTGGATCTTGCCGGCCTTGCCGAGGTCGCCGATCATGGTCCTGGCATAACACTCAAGGGCACGCGCGCGCTCGACGCGTTCCTCCTCGATCCCTCCGCGACCGATGCCGCTGCCATAATGGACGCGCTCAAGCGCATTTCGCCCAACGCCAGCACGGCATGCGATCTGGCGCGGCACCTGTCCCTCGACGCCGATCGAACGGATCGCGCACTCAATCTCCTCTCGGCAATCGCGGCGATCGATACCATGCCAAGGGGCGATGACCGGATCGCCCGCCTCCATGCCAGGCTGCGCGCGCGGCTGAGCGATGTCGCTGTGGTGTCGCTATGACCGATCTTGCCCCCACCGTCGTCGAACTGGTCGCCTGTCCGGTGCGCCCCGAGCCCGAGGGCCGCCTGCCCGAAATGCCCTTCCGGCAAAATGCCTGGACCCCGCAGGAAGTCGCCACGCTCGAGACCGGCTTTCGCGCCGATATCCCGCTGGCCGAGATCGCCGCCGCCCTGGGGCGGGGTCTTGCCGGCGTTCGCGACAAGGTCGCAACGCTTGGCCTTCGCCGCCATTCCCAGCGTCCCTGGACGCCCGACGAGGATAACTGGCTCTCGCGCCACTATGGCTCACGCGCGACCGCGGACGTTGCCGCCGATCTCGGTCGCGCATGCAGCGCCGTCTATGCGCGGGCCGGGGTCCTGGGGCTCACCGAAGGCAACCCCCCACGCTGGACATCGTGGGAGGATGCCCAGTTGCGCGCTGGATATGCCGCCGCCGTCCCCATCGCCCAGATCGCGATCCTTATCGGCCGCCCGCTGTCAGGGACCGCGAGCCGTGCCAACAGTCTTGGCCTTCGCCATCCGGCAAAGCCCCCCGACTGGACCGAGGCCGAGGCCATGCTCACGCTGTCGCTGGCAGAAGAGGGGCATCGCTACGGCCACATCGCATCCCTGCTGGTCGAAGCAGGCTATTGCGAACGCAGCAAGATCGCAATCAAGGCGATCCTGCAACGCCTCGGCTACGGGCGGGGCTGGGGACGTTCATGGACACCCGAAGAGGACGCCCTCCTCACGCTTGCCTATCGGGAGGGCAAAAGCCTCACACCCCTCCTGACGCGTCTCGGGCGGACCCGTTACTCGATCCGCTGGCGCAGCGAATATCTTGGACTTCGCGGCACCCATGCAATGCGGGACGGCTTTCGCGGCGGTCCGGTCTGGTCCGACGACGATATCGCCACCCTGCGCGCGCTCTATGGCAAGATTCCAATGACCGAACTGGCGACGCGCATGGGGCGGACCAAGGCGTCGCTGTTCACGCGCGCCAATAACCTCGGCCTGGTTCATGGATATCAGAAGCCCTGGACGGACGACGAACGCCATGCGCTGAAGCGCGCCTACAACAATGGCGTCGCCTTTGCCGATGTCGTCACGGCACTGGGCCGGAACCATGCCGCCGTCCACAAATATGCTCAGAAGATGGGACTGCTGTTCGGCCGTCGACCGCGCTGCACGCCCCCACCGACACTCGACCAGATCCTTGCCATGGAAGATATCGCCGGAGACAAGCCATGAAGCCGCTCAGATCCCTGACAGACATCGCGACAGGCGAACCGATAGACCGCGATACCCGCCGCGCACGGCTTCTCGCCGCGCGCAGGGCTCCTGTCTGCGGTATCGTGCGCAAAGGCATTCTTGGGGGTCACTGGGACGGCGGCACCGTGGTCGGGGCTTTTCGAGGCGGGCGCGGGACATTCCTGCAAGAGCAGACGCTCCCCGGCGATCAGGAGAGGGGAGAGGGAACGAGCGGGGAGGCGTGAAGAAGCGCGCCAGCCACGAGGAGCGTCCCCATGATCCCAGCCACCATCGCAACCGCCGTCGCACCCGAGACCATCTCCAAGGTGACGCGGCTGTTCAACAACACCGCCTTCGACGTCATCAACGAACTGTTCCAGAATGCCCGCCGTGCCGGTGCGCAGTGCGTATCGGTGTCGATCCAGACATCGGGCGCCGACACTTTCCTCCATGTCGTCGACGACGGTCACGGCATTGCCGACCCCGCCTCGATCGTGACACTGGGTCGATCGGGATGGTCCGACGAGACCCGCCGCGCCGAAGATCCCGCCGGGATGGGCGTCTTCAGCCTCGCCGGGCGGAATGTCATTATTCGTTCCTACTCGCGGCCCGATCGCCAGGGCTGGATGGCGCACATCCCGGCCACTGCCTGGGAAACGAGCCGCCCGATCGCGATCACGTCCGATCCTATCGCCTGCGGGACCGCCATCACCGTCTGCGTGCCGGGCGAGTGGGTCCGCACCCTGCGCGACGACATTACGCGCGCCGCGAAACATTATCCGGTTGCCGTGCTCCTCGATGGAGAGGCCCTTCCCTACGAAGACTGGCTCGCCGACGCCGATCATGTCGAGGAATGGAACGGCACCCGGATCGGTGTCTTCCGGAAAAATCCCTCCCACTATTCCTCGCGCGATCACCGCCTCAACTTCCACGGCGTCACCATTCCCTGCGCCCTGCCTTTCGTCCAGGAGGTCGATCGCGGCGGGCACTGGATCGCCAAGGTCGACATTTTCGATGCGCCGCAGATCCAGCTCGTGCTTCCCGCACGCAAGGAAGTGGTCGAGAACGCCGCCATCGCCGACCTGCGGCACGCCGTCCACGTCGCCATCTTCCGGGCGATCGCCGCGCAGGACAGGCACCGGCTCTCGTTTCACGACTGGCGCGCCGCAAGAGACATGGGTGTTACTCTCCCCGAAGCGGCACCGTATCTCTTTACCTGGTCCGCGCCCGCGGCCGACAGCAGCCGCAATTACGAAACGGGCATGCGCGAAACCGATCCCGCCATGGTCCTGATGCCCGACTTCGACGCGCTGGTCGCCCAACCGGTGCAATCTGCGGTCGCGGCGCAAAACCCCTTCGGCGGACCGCTGGTCGAAGCCCAGGACGCCTTCACCGGCTATGGCTGGTACGACCGTCTCTCGCGCGTCGAGGACGTTGTCTTCCGCGTCACGCAGGGCGACCGCACCTTCACGATCTCCGACAGCAAGGAAGCGCCGATCGAAGCCGAGGACGGATTTGTCGAGGCAATCACGCTTTTAGCGACGATCGGTCAAGCCGGCGTCCTCGCCACCGTGGAATGCGCAGCCGATGTCGCGTTCGCGCCAGACCAGTTCTCCTGCAACTCTGTCGAGGAAACCCGCATCTTCGTTCGCCGCGGCACCGCCATGACCGCGCAGGACGTTGCCGATCTGTTTGAAAATGCCATTTTCTACGCCAGCGAAGACAGCGACGCGGACAGCTACGAGACCCAGCAGGAGCGATTTCGCGCCGACGCGGCCGAACGCATCATCGGTCTGCTCGAAGGCGACGACGCGGCGCTCGAAAACAGTATCCGCGCGCGGCTTTTCAACCATCGTCACCTTCTTCCCGAGGACCGCACCGTCACCATCGTCATGAGCCGCAACCGGCTCGACATCGCCATCGCGCCCCGCGCATCCGGGACGTCTGATCCCGAGGTCGCCTGAAATGGCGCGCTACAATCACGCGTTCACGATCGCGTTCAGCACTGTGTCGAGCGACGCCAAGGGCGAGGATCTCGACCCCGACGCACTCAAGGCGGCCCTGCAAGCGCGCATCGCCGAACTCGATCGCGAAGGCACCTGGATCGAGGCGGTCGGTCCCCCATTCGACAGCTATCTCGAGCCGGAGGAATCGTCATGACAATGCCCATCCCGGGGCCTCCGGTGGTCCTCGCTTACGGCATCGGCGTGGACAGCACTGCGCTGCTTCTCGAGCTGCATGCCCGCGGGGCAACTCCCGACCTCGTGCTGACAGCCGACACCGGGAACGAGAAACCGGAAACATACGCCTATCTCGACGTCATCGGCCCCTGGATGCGCGACCGGGGCATCCGGCACGAGATCGTCTCGTACACGCCAAAACGGTTCAAGCACTGGCCGCCCTATTACGGCATCCTGGAAATGTGCCTGACCAACGCGACGCTGCCGAGCAAATCGCTCGGCGGCTCCAGTTGCAGCCTCAAATACAAGAAAGCGCCGCAGGACGCGTTCCTCAAGACCTGGCAACCGGCGATCGAGGCATGGAGCAGGGGTCAGCGGGTCATACGCCTCATCGGCTACGATGCCGGACCCCGCGACACTGCGCGCGCCAATCATGCGCTCTCGATCGACGATCCCCTCTATCGGTGCGATTACCCCCTGCGCCGCTGGAACTGGGATCGGGCAGACTGCACCGCCCGCATCGTCGCCGAAGGCCTGCCCGTGCCCCCCAAGTCGGCCTGCTGGTTGTGCATCGCCAACCGGCCCGAGGAAATCCGAGCGCTCCCCGCATGGTGCCTGCGCCTCATCGTTCTGGTCGAGGCGCGCGCCGCGCCACGACTGCATACCGTCGAGGGCCTGTGGCGCAGAACGACCCGGGCGCGGCCCGGCTCGATGACGCTCTTCATTCGGAACGAGCAGCTGCTTCCGCCGGATGAAATCGACCGCATCGTGCGCGACGCGCCGACAGACCTCATCCGGTTCCAGGACGTTGCGGGCCAGATACCCATCGGCGAGCGACCGACGATGACCGACTGGCTCGATCGCTTCCATGCCGCTTTCCCACAACGAGGCCGCGGACCCGCGCACGCGATCGCCGCCTGACCGCATTTCGCAAAACCAACCCTGCAAACGGAAGGATCGATCATGATCTGCGCCGCCACCGATACGCGCATCGACACCATAGGCCGCCTCAACGACCGTTGCCGCCAAGGCCTCGATCGCACCGCCCGCATCGTCGTCACCCGCACCTGCCTCGGCGCTCTTGCCGGCGATACGCCTGCATCCGAGGCGATCGCGCAGGCCCATCTCCTCCAGGCCCTGCGCCGCTGCACGTTCGACCCCCGCGACAAGGAGCGCAATCGCGGCGAGTTTACCGTTGGCGACGTCCGCGTCTTCTTCTCGATCGACTATTATGACGAACACCTCGAATATGGTTCGCAGGACCCCGCCGACGCGCGCATCACGCGCCGCGTGCTGACGCTCATGCTGCGGGAGGATCTGTGACGATCGAAATCGTCCTTGGCCTCCCCCATCTGGCGAACGGCCCGCTTCTGGCGCGCGCTGCCGCGCTGTGCGCGCCCGTTCTGATCTCAGCCAATTGCCTGTCGCGCTGGCGCAAGGCCGATGGTTGGCGGCAATGGTCCGGATGGCGAACCGGGACCCTCGCCAATGCGAGAGACCTCGCAAGTCTCGACCTCGATTCCGCAGGCTACACCATGATGGTGCGCTACCGCGGCCTGCCATGGTCGATCGCCGATTATATGACCCTGGCCGCATCCTATCCCTTTCGGCGCATATCGTCGGTCGATTACTGCTGCGAGCACGAAGTCGCCCATGACCGGGAAGAGGTTCTCGACCGCGTCGCGCGCACTGCCGCGACCAACCGCGAATGCTTCGCACGCGCCGGCGATCTCGGCATCCGCCAACGGTTCATGCCGGTGATCCAGGGCCGCGAGCCCGACGATTATGCCCGATCGCTCGATTCCATCGACGCGATCGTCCTTCCCGGCTCGGTCATCGGTATCGGCAGCATGTGCCGTCGGCCGACCCACGGACCTCAGGGACTGATCGCCGTCGTCGAGCGGCTCACCCATATCCTGCCCATCGGGACGAAGGCACATCTCTTCGGGGTCAAGGGCGACGCTCTGCCTTATCTTGCGCCCTTCGCACGCTGGATTGCCTCGATCGACAGCCAGGGATGGGGCATCGCGGCTCGAAGGCATGCCCTGCGGCATCGCATCTCCAAGACGGACCGGCTTGCAGCCGACTTCATGGACCGCTGGTATCGAACCCAATGCGCGCGCCTGCTCGAACCCCCGCGCTTCTTGACCGAGGCCGCAGACATCCCGGTCCGGCCCCCGCCGCTCGATCCCTGGGAACAAGCCATCGCGCAGGCGCGGGCGGAAATCCGCGACCTTATAGAAACCGGCGAGCTCGACCATGACGCGATAACAGATGCCTGGGTCGAGGGCTGGGCCGCCGACATCTGGCACAGCCGGCGGCCCGAGACGCCGCGCTACGTTGCCTGACACGCTCCAGGGCCCAAGGACGATCCCATGCTCACCACCCGTTCACAACGCTGGCGCGACCGGCGCAGCCTCTTCGTCTCGAACGACACGGTGATCGAGCCGTCGCGCTATGCCGTCGATGTCGTCAGCCACGAGATCGCCAGGGCGTTCCTCGCCGATCATCATTACCTGCCACGCTATCCCGCCGCCCAGCTGGCGTGCGGCCTGTTCGGCCCGGGCGCCGCGGGGCGTTCCTCGCTCGTGGGTCTGATCGTCTTCGGCGTACCCGCGAGCAACGCGGTGATTTGCCGGCACACCGGCTATGCCGATGCTGCACGCGGCTGCGTCCTTCAGCGTCTCCTGTGCCTGCCCAGTGTCGCAGCCAACGGCGAGAGCTTCTTTACAGCCCGTGCCTTCAGGTTGTTGCGCCAGGCCAAACCTGCCATCGATGCCGTCGTCAGCTTTTCCGACCCTGCCTTCGGTCATTGCGGCGTCGTCTATGCCGCTCTCTCCGGGGCCTATCGGGGCACAACGAGGCCGAGGACTGTCCTGCGCCTCGCGGGGCAAACGATATCCGGGCGCGCCCTCTCCAAAATCCGCTCACTCGATTCAGGACATGGCGGCGCAATCGCCCACCTTGTGGATCTTGGCGCGCCTGCGCCCATGTCCGGCGAACATCCCGCCGACTGGCTCACCCGCCTGACCAACCGCGGCATCCTCACGCGCGATCGGCAAAGCCCGCTATTTACCTATTGCTTCGAGTTGACCCGTGACGCGCGCCGAACAGGCCAGGACCTGCCTCGACTTGCCTATCCACGCCGAAGCGACGTCATTCGCGATCGCCTGTCCCAAGGCGTGAACGGCACGACACAGGATCGGTTTTCGTCACCCGGCATTCTGCGGCGTGAGGCGGAAACATTCGTCAGGAATTGACCTTCCAAGGAGACGCGACATGAGCCGTCACGATTTTACCGGCATCGAACCCGATATCAGCGTCAGCATCGGTTGGGACCGGCCATTGAACAGTTTCTTCGTTCAGGTTCTACGACGGCATCCCCATCTCGATGGCGAGGATGACACGATTGTCTGGCACGGGACGGAACCTGGCGAGCTGAAATCGGCTTCCGACGCCATCGCGATCGCGTCACGCTGGGCGCGGCTTCCTGCCGACCTTGGCCGCATTCTCGAAACCGACCGGCTGAAAACGCTCGGCGCAAAGGATGGACCGGCGCAGATCGCGATGAAGCGGCGCCTCTTTGGCGACTGAGCCTCCGGGCAGAAGGTGAGGGGGATGGGCGCGATCGATCAATAGCGATCGACGGAGAACCCCATGCCCCATGTCATCGACCTCGGTGCCGGTCCCACCAACGAGGATTGCGCGCAGCTTGGCCAATCGCCCGACTTCGACGCGCTCAACCGCCTCGAAATCGCAACCTACAAATGCGCGCTGATCGCGCGCTACGGCGCGCCGCCTCCCGGCTGCCGTCTCGCTGCCCTGTCAAACGCCCACGATTTCGGCCGCTACGTCACGCTCGTCCTGCACATCGACGACGAGACCGACGAGGCCGTCTGTGCCTATGCCGAACAGGTCGAGGAGGGCCTTGGCACCTGGCTCGAAGCCGGCTTCAGCGCGCCTGTCATCCATGACGGCGAAACCCCCCGGATCGTGCATCCCGATTCCACCGCCGCGGTCGTGAGCGCCCTGCTCATCACTCGCCCGCGTCCCGACGGGCGCTTCCCGGTCCCCGATTTCGAGACCCTCCACACCAACCTTGCAGGCGCCTTCCCGGACGAGGCCGCGGCCGCACGCGCGCGTCTGTCCGACGTCGAAAGCGCCTGACCGCGCCTGTTCCCAACCCGGACGGAGATCAGCATCATGGCGAACACTTACACCAAAGCCGCCTTCACCATCCTCATGAGCCATGCCGACGCCATGCTCCTTCGCGTCGCCGAGCAAGCCTGCGGGATTCTCGACACAGGCGGCGAGGACGAGGATCTTGCGCGGCAATATGACGCCCTCGATCCGGCATTTCGGGCTGTCTTCCCCCCCGAAGGCGCCTCGAAGTTCGGAACCTTCCTCGCGATCTTTCCCGATCCTGGCTTCCCCTGTCTCGACTGCGCCATCGACATCCGGTCGAACGACGCCAACGACGCACAAGTCACGTTCAGCGGCGAACAGTTCGGCGTCGAACAGGTCGCCAACCTGCTCCTGGCAGCATGCAAATCCGCGCTTCCCTGCGGCTTTGCCTGGGTGTCGGACTGCGACCGGCTTCGTCCCGGCGAATTTGCCGGAGGGTGTGTCGTCGTCACAGGGGACGGCGTCCGCTTCCATTCGACCCAGACGATCCTCGAGCGCGCACTGCACCGCATCGAAGCGGGGGCAGACAGTGGCGTCGATGGCGTCGTGCTCGCCGTTCGCGATCCCTCGAGCGGCGATATCGGCTTCTGGAACGATGTGACCCAAAGTCTCGGATTGCTCTGCCACGCGAGCGTCTATCATCCCTCGCGCGCCGCATCCTGGGAAAACGTGCCATTCGAAGAATTCGACTGGATGGCACTTCCGCAAAACCTCGCGGCCTGATCGGCCATGCTCGACACCGATACATCGCATCGCATATCCGGTCTGCCCGCGATCGCACTGCCTCCCGCCATGCTCGAGGCCATCGCAGCAGGCGCATGGGTCGTGTTCAACCTTTCGGGCGGCAAGGACAGCTCGGCCGCGATGTTCACGGTCAACCCGCTGCTCGACGCACTCGGTCACCCCCGTGAACGTCGCCTTGCCCTCCATGCCGATCTCGGCCGCGCCGAATGGGACGAGACCCCGGCGACGGTTGAGGATCTTGCCGCTCTGGCAGGTCTGCCCCTCACGATCGTCCGCCGCGCTGCGGGTGATCTGTTCGATCGCTGGGCCAAGCGCTTTGCCAACGGCAAGGCGCGCTACGAGGCGCTCGAAACCTACAATCTGATAGGCCCCTGGTCTTCCTCGGCGCTTCGGTTCTGCACATCCGAGATGAAAGCCCATGTCATCGGGCCGCACCTCGCACGAACCCTCCGCGGCGCGACCATCGTAAATGTCCTGGGTCTTCGGCGCGACGAAAGTCCCGCTCGCGCTCGCACGCCCGAATGGAAACCCGATCCTCGCTACGCGCCGGCGGGCAATCCCCACGGCACCCGCATGATGCTGTGGAACCCGCTGACGCACTGGACGACGCCGCAAGTGCTGGCTGCCCACGCCACGCTGCATATCCCGCTCCACATCGCCTATACCTGCCATGGCAGTTCGCGCCTTTCCTGCCGCTTCTGCGTTCTCCAGTCGCTCGCCGACGCCAGAGCGTCAGCATCGGCGCCGGCCAATCGCGACGCGCTTCTGCATCTGGTCGATCTCGAAGCGAGTTCGACCTTTTCCTTTCAGCCTGGCCGGTGGCTCGCGGACACAGATCCGCGCCTGCTACCCGACGATCTCGCGCGACGGATCGGCACGGCCAAGGCCGACGCCGCCGAGCGTCGCCGCCTCGAAGCCGCGATGCCGCCCGAACTGCGCTACGTCAGGGGCTGGCCGCCCCGCATTCCGACCCATGACGAGGCCGCGATCATCGCGGCGTCACGGGCACCGATCCTGGCGCGCCACGATCTCTCCAACCTTTACCCGACCGCAAACGCCGTTCGCGCGCGCTTTGCCGACCTCATCGACGTCAAGCGCGCCGCCTGACCCCAGCAAGGACCGCTTCCCATGGCCGATATTACCGATCTCCCCGTCATGAGCCGGGCCGATGCCCTCGCCATCGGCTTTGCCGGGTTCAACGATGTCCCGCACAAGGCGATCGACGTCCCCGACGGGGCGTTCACCATCACCGCAAGAACAAGCGAGGGTCGCCGCGTCACCTTCTGCTTTCTCGAAAAGACTTACGGCGGACCGCCCCGGTTCATCGACATCCAGTTCCACGACCGCGGCACCCATATTCCCAACGCCGACGGCGGGGTCTCGCCGACGTTCAACGCCTTTGCGATAACCCGCGGCGGACGCTTCGTCGCCGATAGCCGCTCTCTCGACGAGGCCCGCAAGCCAACGATCCTGGTCCTCTCGCTCGACAAGGCCGGGGAAGAAGCTGCGCACCCGACACGGCCCGATGGCGGCAGGAAGGATCGCGACCTTGCCGACCTGCTCGACCGCGCCGCAGCGGTCATCGCCGATCCCGACAGCGAGATCCGCTCGGACCGCAACGATCTGGTTGACAGTCTCCATGCCGAGGCTGCGATACGTCGCCAACGGACCGATGCGTCATGACCGTCCCCACGACGGCACCATCGGACGCCTGACCGAAGGAAGAGGGAAGCGAGGGACTTGGATCGGGGATGAATTCCAGCCCCGGCAACAACGGAGTCCCCCATGCGCAGCATCCTTGCCTTCTACGAGATCGATCGCGCCTATGGCGGCCCTGAAGAGGGCGGTTGGTTCTACGATACCGGCACTTTCGTCCGCGCGATCGCGCTCCATTTCGACGAACGGACCGCGATCGACGCGATGCACCGCGCCAACCGCCTTCTCGCACGCCTCCAGCGCCATCGCACGCCGGTCAGCTCGGTCACCTATAGCGGCGGACGCTATCGGGCCTTCGTTTTTTCCGGACTGCCGCCCGCGCGCTTTCCCGCCGAGCGCCCCCGCTACGCCTGATCCCTCCCAGCTCGAAAGGAACAGCGCCATGTACCGCGTCCATTATTACGACAGCAGCGAAGCGGCGTATGACGCCTGCCTCGACACACCCTGCATCGAGGAGGGCGATGTCATCGCCATCCTTTCCGAGCATGTCATCGGTCTCGCCTCGAGCGATCCCATCGCCATCACGCTCGAACATGGCGCGTTCCGCGCGGTTCCCGCGATGCCGGCGTCGCGGCTGCTCGAAGAACTGGTACACGACAGGGACCAGCTGCGACACGCCGTCGAACTGGCACTCGCCCACCATTTGCCGGTCGCACCCCATTTTCTCGCCTTCGCGCTGCGCAACGTGCCCTTGCCTGTCACCTGCACGGTCGTCGCACTGACGCTCGACGACATCATGGTCGCAGTCGACGCGATCCGACATCACGAGACGCGGCTCAACAAACGCGCCGGACTGGTCGATCCCCAGACGTCGCACGGACTCTTTCTCGCCTCGACGCTGCGCAAGCTCGCGACGGCCCGCAGGCATCTGTCCGAGCATCCTCCGCTCGAACATCCCACACATCCCTCTGGCTGACCCTTATCGTCGCCCCGGCATCGTCGAACGATGCCGGAACCGGCTGCGCCGGCAGGGAAGGGGGAGCGGATCGGCAATCCGGACATGGGGTCCGGATCTCTGCCGAAAGGTCATGACCCATGTGCATCGATCCCAATGCCGAACCCGTCGCCTTCGCGCTCGACACCAAACTCTGCCATCTTTTGCCGACGCTCTCCGACGCGCATCGCGAGGCCATCGCTCACGATCTCGCGCGCACCGCGATCTTTATGGCAACCGCGATGGCAGCGGACATGGCCCAGGACGCCGTAAATGGCCTGGTGCCCATCCCTGCGATGCCCCGTCTCGGCAAGCCGCCTGCACCCGCGAAGGTCCCACCTGCCGAAATCGTCGACATCGTGACGCTGACGCCCGCGATCCCGCCCATCGTCGCTGTCATGCAGAAAACCACCGACGTCACGGTTGCGGGCGTCAGCGAGCGCGACGGCTATACGTTCGGCATAGACAACCGGACCGATCGACTGATCGACATCCGACACGCAGGCAAACGCTGGTGCATGACGCCCGACGACGAAGCGAGCGCTGTCGTTTCGCGCGCGATCGGCGCCCTTGTCGCCGCGCATGCCGATATCGGCACTGCCTTGACCCGGCAGATAGCGCGCTGATCGCAGGACATCTGCCCAACTGAAACTCTCCCCGGCATGGCCGGATCGCACCACCGTCCGCGTGAAGAACGCGTTCGGTGAGGGGCGCTTTCGCGCCCTGCCCGGCCAAGGGGCCGGGGAGAGGAGGAGGATGGGAGAAAGTGTCGAGGACAAGGGGTCCAGACGCACAATCTCACGGAGACACGACATGAACATCGGATCGATCAAGCAGAACGACGCGGGCATTTTCATGGGCCGCATTTCGACGCTGGCAGTGGCGATGACGATCGCGCTGAAGCCGGTGCATTCCGCCAACCCGCGCGCGCCGCGCTACGAAATCCACGCGCTCACCCCGAGCCGGACGTGGGTGCAGGTCGGGGCCTTCTTCGAACTCACCTCGACCAACACCGGCGAGGCGTTCCTCAACGGCCGCATCGACGATCCCTCGCTGGCGCAGCCGCTCCAGGTCTCGGCGTTCCGCCAGGACGACGGCTCGTACAATGTCGTGTGGCAGCGCGCCCAGAAGCGCCGCGACGTGACGTCCGCGCTCGGGATCAAGTCGGACGAGGATATCGCGCCGCCCTTCGGGGCCGATGGCAGCAGCGTCAGCGACACCGGCAGCGAACCGACCCCGGACGGTCTCGGCCAGTCCACCGCGCCGGTGGAGGAGCCCGTCGCCAAGGGTCGCGGTCGCGCCAAGCGCGTTGCCGAAGACGCCTGAAATTCAAAGGGGCGGTGCCGTTACGGCATCGCCCTTTTTTTGCCTGCCGGGAACGAGTTCCTCGATCATTCATCCATGACGAGTCAATTCATCGTTGTGTTGAACCCGTTTATCGCCTCAATTCGTTTCACCGATGAGCACAGAGTGAATGGCAGAAACTGGAGCATGAAGATGAGAGGGTGATGACTGGCAGCTGGACGAATGGAGCGCAAGCCTCGGACGGGACCGGCAAGTCATTGGCCTCAGGAGTCTGCACCATGCCAGATCGCGTCTCGGTATCCATTACCATCGGAGGGATACTCCCTGCCGATCGGGTGCCCGAACTCATCGAAACCGCCAACCGATGCGGCCTTTCTCTTGAATGGGATGGGGGGCCGCTGACGGAGATACCCTCTGGAGAACCTCTCTGCCTACGCGCCCATGAAGTGGTCGGCGGTGATATCGACGACATGGAGGACTTTTGCTGCCATAACGACCTGCCTTTCAGAAGCTGGTCCGACGGTAACTACGGGCATTTTACACCTGAAATCCGCATCTGGATCGGCGAAGGTCCACGACAGGTCTATACCGCCGCACAAGACGAGAAGGCCGTCCTGACCGCCGACGAAGCGTCGCAACTAGGTTCCTACGAGGCGATCATGGAGCATTTCCGTCAGGCCAACTACATCCCTCCGCCGCTCCATATCCTCCCCATCAAGGCGCCGGACGATGCAGCTGAAGCACAATCTTCATGTGAGTAACCCTTAAGGGTTACCCAATTCGACAGTCCAGTCGCCAAAATGCCCCTCTTCGAACCACCACCGTCCGCGTGAAGAACGCGTTCGGTGAGGGGCGCTTTCGCGCCCTGCCCGGCCAAGGGGCCGGGGAGAGGAGGAGGATGGGAGAAAGTGTCGAGGACAAGGGGTCCAGACGCACAATCTCACGGAGACACGACATGAACATCGGATCGATCAAGCAGAACGACGCGGGCATTTTCATGGGCCGCATTTCGACGCTGACAGTGGCGATGACGATCGCGCTGAAGCCGGTGCATTCCGCCAACCCGCGCGCGCCGCGCTACGAAATCCACGCGCTCACCCCGAGCCGGACGTGGGTGCAGGTCGGGGCCTTCTTCGAACTCACCTCGACCAACACCGGCGAAGCTTTCCTCAACGGCCGCATCGACGATCCCTCGCTGGCGCAGCCGCTCCAAGTCTCGGCGTTCCGCCAGGACGACGGCTCGTACAATGTCGTGTGGCAGCGCGCCCAGAAGCGCCGCGACGTGACGTCCGCGCTCGGGATCAAGTCGGACGAGGATATCGCGCCGCCCTTCGGGGCCGATGGCAGCAGCGTCAGCGACACCGGCAGCGAACCGACCCCGGACGGTCTCGGCCAGTCCACCGCGCCGCTCGAGAACGCCTGATCGACCACGGGCGGCGCATATGCGTCGCCCCTTTCGCTCCCTCGACGGGGATCGCTTCGCTCCCCCCGAAGCGGTCCCCGTCTTCATTCTGGCTATTCCGCGCACAATGCGTATAATTGCCATTTCCACCGCAGGAGGATATCATGGCGACCCGCGCTGACGACGACACCGTCAACCTCACCGACTTTCACAAGTCTCCCGGCGTCTATGTCGATCAAAGCCAGACGCGGCCTGTCATTCTCACCAAGCACAAGCGTCCGTTCGCGGCCGTCGTCAGTGCCCAGTGGCTCGAACATGCCGAAGCTGCGCTCGCTGCGCTTCATGGAAACCGCCGTGTCTATTCCGAAGGAACCTTCCCCAATGACTTCGCGGCCCGTCTTGAAGCCTCGCTTCCCAGTGACGCCGAAATTGCCGCCGATCGATGGGACCACGACACCCCCGGCACCGCCGCCTCGCCCGGGTGATATCCTCAACTATGTCTATCTCTTCAGCACCGACGCCGCGGCGGGCAGGGACGAAGGCGTCAAGGAACGCCCCGTTATAGTCCTTGCCGCCGATGCCTCCGGCATCGTCGTTGCGCCCATCACCACCAAGGGCGAGGTACCCGATAGCGACACCGATGCGATCCCTGAGGTTGTCGCGACCGCTATGGGTTTGCCGCGCCCGCAGGAAAGCTATGTCGTTCTCAACGAAGCGAATGAGTTCGACTGGCGCGGCCACGACGTGATCGATCTCAAGAGTGGCGGCTTTCTCTACGGTAGAACCCCGCCGGGATATTTCGCAAAGATCATCCGCGCCATTCAGGCACGGCTCCTGAAGCCTCTGGACCGTCGCTAACGGGTCTCTCATCCAATCGCCATCGACAATCGCCCTCTGAAAGGAGCGGTGCCTTGCGGCACCGCCCCGACGGTTGGGATCGCAACTGTCCGCCAACCGGCCCTGATCTCGCAATCCGGCGGCCTGTAAAGCCATCGCCACCCTGCCAGCGGAAGCGCCCTGAAAGCAGCCTTCGATGGCGATCGGAACGGTGCCGGGGATGGCGGTTGCTGGCGATCGCCCTGGCAAGCGTTCCGCCCGAAGGTGCCCTTGCGGCATCCGGCTTCCTCGACACGGCCGTCACGTCCGCATGTGACCGTCCTTGTTCAGCTCCGGGCTGTCGCCACCATCCCAAGGAGTCGCGACGCTGGTGGTCCGGTTGCCCCCCGCACTCCATCGCCCGGGGATACGGATGACGCACCCGACCCTGTCGGTTCACGAGACTTGTCCATCTCGAAGCCTGCGGGAACCTTGGGCTGCGACCGGCGGTCCATCCGCCGTTTCGTGTCACCTGCGCCGGGAGCCGGAACCCCGCAACCCCTTTGGCAGGGCCGTGTTGCCGCGCGTTGCGCGGCTGCCCGCACCACCCCTGCAAAAGCGGTTCCCCTCCGGTCGATCGATCCCGCCGCCTGCGCGACGGTCCCGATCGCCCTGCGGTGCGGCGCCCCAGCTCCCGGCGCTCCTCAGGTGACACCGGCGGACGAACCGCCGGCCACATCCCAAGGAGGCTTCGAGATGAACAACGTGAACCTGGTCGGCCGCATCACCCGCACCCCCGAGCTGCGCGAGGTCAACCGCACCACCAGCGTCGCGACGATCTTCGTGGCGACCGATCGCCCCAAGCTGAATAAGGACGGCCACACCTACAAGGGCGAGGACGGCTTCACGGTCAAGGAAACCGAATACCACAAGGTCACCTGCTTCAACGGCCTCGCCAAGGCGATCGCCAACAACCGCCAGAAAGGCGACCTCATCGCCATCGAAGGCCGCCTCCACTACACCCGCTGGCAGGACGTCGACGGCAACGACCGCTACGGCTGCGAGATCATCGCCGACCGGGCAGAATTCTACTGACCCGAACCGCACGGGGCGGTGCCGCAAGGCACCGCCCCTGCCGCGTGCTCACTCTGACCGGCGCGCCGCCCTCGACGCGATGCTGACGCATCGCGCCTTGCGCGCGCGCCTCCGCTCGAAAAGGATCGGCATCATGACCACCCAGCGCGACATGTTCGACGGCGATCCGTTCGCGCCGGACCCCGAACCCGAAATCCCGGCACCGGCGCGCGGCAGTGACGACGGCGATGCCGTCGCCCCCACGCCGCTCGCGGTGCCATGCGGCTTCTACGATCGCCGGAACCAGCCCTGCCGCCGTCTCGCGACCCGTCCGATCCTCATGGACGGCAAGCCCTTCGTCCATCGCGACCGGCTGCTGCTCTTTTGCCCGCGCCAATGCTGGTTCGACGACGACAGCGCGGTTGAGCCGGAGCCGGCGAACCGGATTGTCGGCCATACCGGATATGACGACGAACCGGATTTACACATCAATCCGGTAACCGACGATCACGATGACAATTTCGACCCCGACGATCCGGGTCACACCCAGATGCCTGATTACGGGGACGCCCATGACGACGGCGATAGCCACGACTACGATCCATGACCGCGTGATCCAACGCGCAGCCTCTCCGGCTGCGGCTGCGGCCGCTGTCGCGGCCGCCGCTCCCTTGCATCCGGTTCGGGCGGTCGGTCCTGCCATGGTGGTTGAGAGAAGGGCGTAGAAGAAGAGGTTGGGCGTCCCGCCCTATGGGCGGGCACGCGGCTCTACTCGGCCCTGGCGGGCCTCCCGGAGCCCCCTGCGGGGTCTCCGCCCTGACGGGTGACGATCCGCTCGCTGCGCCGGGCGTCCTCCTTGGGGGCGGCGCGGGCTGGTTCGCCCTCCCGGGCTCTCTGGCGCCCGCTTTACGATGCCGTGCCTTGCGGCACGCCATCGTCGCCCGCCGTCGGTCCGACCCGGCGTGCCTGCCACAACATAATATTTTCTCTCTCTGTGATGAGGAAGTTTGGCATGCGGGGATTTGCGGGCCGTCAAGGACGAGCGGTCCCCCAATTTTCACGCACCCGACACTCCGGCTGCGCCTCCGCTTTCGGGCACGAGAAAATCGGCTCCACCGCTCGCGAGCGTTAACCGGGGTCCGTGCCGTCTGCGCGGCACGGCTTCCCGGTTAACGTCCCTGACCGCCCTGACCGCCGCATGCCGGATGAGATTCCTCACCGAGAGAAGGTGAGATTTTCAACACATGGAGGCTATCATGACCAAGTACAGCAACTTCGACGACATGGGCCGCGCGTTCAACGAGCGCCGCGTCGACACCGAAACCCGCCAGACCTACGAAGGCAGCTTCATCGAAGCCAGCGAGATGGCCAAGCTCAGCATCGTGGGAGAAGCCGAGAAGCTGGAAATGCCCGATCCCGATCAGGCAGCAGCCGCCGTCGAACAGATGCTCTCGACGATGTTCGATGTGTTCCGCGACACCCGGATGGAGGAGTTCGCCGCCGACCTCGCATGGGGCTTCGTCAACAGCTTCCACATGGTGGCCAAGCGCATCGAGGGCCGGGAGGATGACGCCGCCAAGAAGCTGGGCGATCTGGTCCGCAGCTACGACCCCTCGGAGATCTACGCTGTCGAACTCGAAGAGACCCAGCTGCTCTGCCAGACACTGGAAGGGTGCGCCGAGGCGATGCGCTGCATGCGCGACCACGCCGGCGAAGTCTATCGCATCGAGACTGGCCGTCCCTTCTCGACCGTGCGCGGCAGCCGCGTCTCCTCCAAGCTCACCGCCTCGATGATCGACGGAGCCGACTATCTGGCCGCACGCGCCGCCAAGAAGCGGGAAGAGCACAACCCGACCGGGCCTGTCGTCGCCTTCTCGGGCGGCATGGAATGGCACGACCACGAGCAGCTCTTCGAACGCCTCGACCAGATCAAGCGCCGCATCCCCTCGATGGTCCTGATGACCACCGCGATGAACAAGGGAGCCGACGCCATCGCCGCAGCATGGGCGTCCTCGCGCGACGTCAAGCTGGTGCGCATGATGCTCGAGCGTCGTCACGGCAACAAGGCGGGGTTCCTGCGCAACGACCGCATCGCAAGCCTGCGTCCCGTCGAGGCAGTCGTGTGCGAAGGATCGGGCGTCCAGATCGACTTCGCCCGCAAGATGCGCACCGCTGGCGTCCCGCTGCACGTCTTCCGTCGCAACGAACAGGCACCGATGCAGCCTGCGCGCAGCCGCCGCGCCTGACGCATCTGTCGGAAGGGCTCCGGGAAACCGGGGTCCTTCCCTTTTTTTACGTCGCCCTGGGCGGCGCTCCGGGGCATCGAGCCCCATCGCGCCGCGTGGGCCTGACCTTGCGGTCGATGACGCCCATAGACGGCAGCGGCCCGGCTCGCTCGCGGCATGGCAATGCCGTCGCATTGCCGATGCACGCTACGCCTCGCCAGTGCCGATCGCACCGCGCATCACAGCCGCGCCGGCTCGCTCGCATCGCGGCCACGCCTGCGCGTGTCGCGCTCGCTCCGCATCGACCGGCGCGGCACCCATCGAGCATGGCGCACCGCCGCCCGGTCCGGCTCGCTGGCGGGCGCGGCGATGCCGTCGCATCGCCTGCGCACCCGCTGCGCCTCGCGCCGTCCCGGGACGGCCTCGATGACAGCCGACCGGCACGGCTCGCTCGCGTCACGGCGACCCCTGCGGGTCGCCCGTTCGCTACGCCTCGCCAGTGCCGATCGCACCGCGCACAACAGCCGCGCCGGCTCGCTCGCATCGCGGCCACGCCTGCGCGTGTCGCGCTCGCTCCGCATCGACCGGCGCGGCACCCATCGGGCATGG